>JALOLY010000046.1 GCA_025455725.1 Amoebophilaceae bacterium
GAACAGGAGTGTGCGGAGCGGTTATCGACTGCAGCGGAAGAGCACGAGAGGCAGCTGGCACATCAGACATCATTACTCAAGCAAAAGGAGGCACAGCTCCATACCCAAGAGCAAGAGCACCAACGTTTGGCCGAAGATCACGCAGCATTACAAACAGCTCTAGCACGAGAGTATGAGAAATTAGCGGCAGCGGAGTCAGCACGTCAAACAGCAGCATCAGCGTTGGCGGAAAAGGAGCAAGAGTGTGAGCAATTAACGGCAGCAGCGGAAGAGCACGAGAGGCAGCTGGCACATCAGGAGTCGTTGTACCAAACAGCTGAGACGGCATGCCAAACAGCAGAGACATCACTGAAGCAAAAGGAACGAGATTATGAACGTCTGGTCGAAGCGTACCAGCAGCTAGCACAAGTATTGGTCTCCTCAGTGGTTTTTGGGGAAAAGCAATGGGAGCAGTACTTCGGGAAGGTGGGCACAGCGCCACGGCTACCAATCGAAATAGGGGAGGTCTTGAGTAGCCCTTGCCCATTCTGTCCAGACCAGCAGGTCAAAGACACGCACCTGCTGGTCTTGATACCATCTACCGTCAACGACAAGCCTTTTAGCTTAAACCTGCTTGGGGAGCTTATACGAAAACCCAAGGCAGGGAACTACAGAACGAAGTACCGCTACTACGATAGGGGCGTTCAGGATGTGTTGGGCAACAAGCAATCTTTCAATCACTCTTATTGGGTATTGATAACGCGAGATGTGCTGCCTAGCAGTAGGAAGAAGAGATATGGGGACCAAAAGGGCTTGATTGCTGGGCACGTGCACTATGATGTGCCCTATGCGCTGGAGGCAGCAACGGCCGCTTTGTTGCATTATGCCCGTACTGGTAAGCCTCTCTATACGGCTGATCCTTGGACCTACACCCGGTGCCAAGATCTGGTCGATAACTACCCGACTGTTGTCGGTGGGTTCAATGGTTCGGGCCTCAGCGTCAGCTACGACTTCTCTGATGACTCCGTAGATAGATACGGTGTTGCGGGTTGCCGGAGATTTTCTTATCAACCATGAAATATTTGTTGCGGTCATGCTCGGTTATGCCAAGAGCTTATGGCAACTTTGGGCCATAGATGTCTCTGCCTGTTGACTATGGATGTTTACCTAGATAATGCCGCTACCACTGCTTTGGACCCAGAAGTTTTGGAGGCCATGCTGCCGTACATGCGTGCGTTGTGTGGCAATCCTTCTTCTATCCACAGTCATGGCAGAAGGGCGAAGGTGGCGGTGGAAAAAGCCCGCAAGTGTGTGGCTACCCTGCTCAACGTATCGCCTGCGGAGGTCTTTTTTACTGCTAGTGGCACAGAAGGTAACAACATGGCACTTTGGGGCAGCGTAGCAGCCTCATCTATAGACCATGTGATTACTTCGTCTATAGAGCACCATGCGGTGCTCCAACCTCTAGAGAAAATGCGGCAGGCAGGCCAGATTCAGTTGCACTGGGTTCGGGTAGACGCTCAAGGAAACCTACAGTATGACCACTTGGAATACCTACTCAAAACGAATGAGCGTGTTTTGGTCAGCTTGATGCATGCCAACAACGAGATAGGTAACCTCAACGATTTGGCTCGTATCGGGGCACTCTGCCAAACTTATGGTGCTATTTTTCATACTGATGCCGTGCAGACCATTGGACACTGTATGTTGGACTTTCAGACCTTACCCGTGCACTTGGCGGTGGGGTCTGCTCATAAGTTTCATGGTCCTCAGGGGGTCGGTCTTATCTACATCCGTAGTGGTACTCAGGTGTCTCCAATCATTGATGGGGGGGCGCAGGAGCGAAACATGCGAGGAGGTACAGAGCATGTGCCAGGTATTGTAGGACTTGGCAAGGCTCTTGAAATTGCCCACCGAGATATGCAGCGAGATCATCAATACATACAAGGACTCAAAGACCACATGATTCAGCGTCTCCAAACTTGTATACCCGGTGTTGTCTTTCATGGGACGAGTGCGCATGCTGAAGCTAGTTTGTACACCATCCTGAGCGTCAGCTTACCGCCTTCGGACAGCCATGATATGTTGGTTTTCAATTTAGATATTCAGAAGATTTCAGCTTCAGTAGGCAGTGCCTGTACCAGTGGTAGCCACGTAGGGTCTCACGTGCTGCAAGCCTTGGGCATTGACCAACGGCGGGGTGCGGTACGATTCTCTTTCAGCAAATACAATACTGCCGAAGAAATAGACTATGTAGTGGAGCAGTTACGCATGCTCAGCGGGGCACCTGCTCAGTATAAGTCCCGTTGATTCACTGGATCATCGTTTTTGTTGTGTATGCCTTGGCACTTGTACACAGGTCATCACATCTCGTTTGCCGCTACTATTACACAACTCCTTGTATATTTACGGCCTCATGGCAAAAAATCCTTGGCAATACTATCTGATCGCCTTGATCATCGTCCTTATTGACCAGTCGTCTAAACTTTGGGTGCATTTCAACATGTCGATGGGCTGTGCTGGAGCTATTCAACTAATTGGTACTTGGTTGAAACTGCACTACACGCTCAATCCGGGCATGGCTTTTGGCATCCAATTTGGGTTTAAGTATGGCAAGCTGTTGCTGACTTTGGGGCGTATTGTGGCCACCTGTGTGATAGGGTGGTACATTCGACAGCTGGTGCGGGAGATAAGCACCTCTACGCTACTGTTGTGGGGGTGGGCATTGATATTAGGAGGGGCCGTAGGGAATGTCATCGACAGTACATTTTATGCTGTTTTGTTGGACAACGCTCCGCATGATGCCCCCATGTCTTGGTTTTATGGACAAGTGATCGACATGGTGTACGTGGATATTTGGGAGTCGAAGCTGCCCGCTTGGCTGCCTTTAATAGGGAATAGTTACTTGTCTTTGTTCCCTATTTTTAACATCGCAGACGCGGCTATTTTCCTCGGCGTTGTAGCGGTTTTATGGGACAGAAGAAGAAAACAAAGAGCGCCTATCTCTTCCCCCACCACCTCACCAGCAATACCTCTGCATGCGCAAGATCAGTAATAACTAAAGCCAGTGCGTCAGCAAGAAATGCTTCATTGATGGAATCAAGTCACTGATATCGCCCGCACCCACGGTGACGATGATCTCTGGTGGGTTGTACTGGGCCAGCATGTCGATGATCCCTTCTTTGGTACTCATCCATTTTTGGTCGAGTACCATCTGATCAAATATGCATGCGGAAGTGATCCCTTCAATGGGCGCCTCGCGTGCTGGGTAGATGTCTAGCAAAAAGACTCGATCAGCTAAGTCCAGGCTCCGGGCAAATTCGCTGGCTAATGCTTGGGTTCTTGTATATAAGTGCGGTTGAAAAACAGTAGTTATTTGCTTGTCAGGGTACAAAGCACGAATGGTTTGTAGCAGGGTAGTAATTTCTACGGGATGGTGTGCATAGTCATCCAAAAAGATGATCTGTTCGGTCCGTATTACGTACTCAAAGCGCCGCTTAACGCCCTGAAAGGTAGCCATACCTCTACGGATAGCCTTGGCGTCTAAGCCCCAACTCAGGCAGGCAGTCATCACTGCCAGAGCATTTTCCACTTGGTGGTATCCAGGTACTGCTAGTCTTACGTCTCTAATTTTGACCCCTTCACCTACGTAATCAAAGTAGAAGTCATTTTCCCTGATACACACGTGCTCGGCTCTGACTGTTGCGTCTGTCAAAGCATAGTCTGTTATCCTGTTGACATCGCTTTTATCAGCGTGTAGCTGTCGTGCTACTTGTTGGTGAACGATGACTTTCCCGGAGGGAGGTACCAGTTTAATGAATGATTCAAATGCTTTTTTGAGTTCTTGCTCATCACCGTAAGTATCCAAATGGTCCGGATCGATGGTTGTCACAATAGCCCAACGAGGCCGAAGATGTAGGAAGGATCGATCAAACTCGTCGGCTTCTATGACCACCAGTGTGTCCTCCTTGATGGTACCATTGATGAGTAAGTTAGACTCATAGCCTCTTGCAATGCCGCCTAGAAAGGCGATCAAATTCTTCCCTGCACTGTACAGGATGTGCGCCGCCAGAGAGGAAGTCATGGTCTTCCCGTGTGTACCTGCCACTGCCAGGGTAGGGTGGTGTTGTGTGAGCATCTCTAGCACCTCTGCCCGCTTGTGTACAGTGTATTGGTTAGCTATGAGATGGTTTAATACGCGATTTTTAGAAGAAATCGCCGGTGTATACACAATGAGGCTTTGGTGCTTGTGGTGTGTAACCTCTTTCGGAATGGCATCGATACAATCTTGAAAGTGCACCCCAATGCCTTCTTTGATCAATTGGTCGGTCAGTGCGCTTGCAGCCTGGTCATAACCAAAGACTTGTATAGACTGGGTATTGAACCACCTGGCTATCGCGCTCATCCCGATGCCCCCGACTCCTATCAAGTAAACATATTGATAATTTTTCATCCATCGGGTCGGTTGCGCCGATCAGCGGCTGAGGGATTGGTCAAACGAAAAATTTCTTTTGCAACGGCTTCTGCAGCCCGTGGTCTGGCCCAATATTGCATATTTTTTGCCAAAATTTCTTGGCGAGCCTCAAGCTTCAGCAGCTGTATTATTTCTTGGGCAAGTGTCTGGATAGCCTCACCATCTTTGACCATTAATGCGGCATTCTTTTCCACCAGTGGCCATACATTCTGAGTCTGATGATCTGCTGTGACATTGGGAGACGGTACAAAAATGGTGGGCTTTTGGGCTATACAAAGCTCTGCTACCGCCAAAGCACCTGCCCTAGAAACGACGATATCTGCCGCTGCGTACGCAAGGTCGATGGCCTGTATAAAAGGATAGACTTTGATGTTGCTTTGTTGCTCTTGTGTAAGCTGTGTCTTAATTTCCTCGAAATACGTATGGCCAGTTGCCCAAAGGATTTGGAGACCTGCCTCACACAGCGTGTCTAGGGATTGTAAGATGCTTACGTTGATGGTTCTAGCACCTAGGCTTCCCCCTAGTACCAATAGACATTTTTTGTGCGGGAGTAGGCCAAAATGTGTGTGAGCGGCTTCTCGTTTCCCATTTAACCGTATCAAGTCCTCCCGTATAGGACTACCAGTGTGCACAATTTTCTCTTTAGGGAAGTAAGCTTCCATGTTTGCGTAAGCCACACAGACCGTATTGACATGGTCAGCTAGAATCTGGTTGGTGAGACCAACGGCTGCGTTTTGCTCTTGGATGAGTGTAGGAATCCCTCGCTTGGCTGCCATGTACAATATGGGAGCGCTGGCATAACCTCCTGTGCCAACGACCACATCAGGTTGAAAGTCTTTGAGAATATTCCGAGCCTTCCATAGACTTGCCCCTAGTCTGAAAGGGAACGAAAGGTTTCGTAGTATTTGCTTGCGCTGTAGCCCTCTAACTCCTAACCCCACAATCGGATACCCTGCTTCTGGTACTTTCTGCATCTCCATCTTTCCGCTAGCCCCCACGAATAAAATAGCTGCAGAAGGGTCACGTCGTTTCAACGCATGCGCAATGGCAATGGCCGGGTATACATGGCCACCTGTGCCCCCTCCACTGATGATGATTTTCATAGGATCGTCAAGCTAGCTTTCGCTCGTTTCTTGCAGCGTTACCTTCCGCCTACCACCCGCGGAGAGTACTAAGACAGTGTCTTGGTTAAAAACAGTGGTCCATGACTGCTGGCTATTATTTCCCAAGGACATCAAAACTTATGCTCCTCAGCTCCTCGGCAGTCTCACTGAGGCCCAAGTATTTCGCTAAGGACACAAAGAAGAGCAGTGTCTCCTCGGCAGTCCTGCGTTGACTCTCATAGGGCTTTGCTTGGATCGTACGCATGTTGTGTAGTCTATCAGCTAGCTTGACATACAACACTCGCTTGTCCTCGGCTCCCAAGAGTCTATGGATATTTTCAGGATGGGAGAGCCGCACTTTGTAAAGTGTTTCCTTATTGCTCTCCATGTGTGTTACGCCATTGACAACGTCGCGTACTTCTTTGTTAAACAACAACTCTATCTGCTCCAAGGTTAGAGGAGTATCTTCTACTGTATCGTGCAGCAGCGCTCCCAATACAGTGGCTTCTTCAGTGTCGTAATCTAGCACGATTTGAGCTACGGCAATCGGATGCAAGTAAAACGGCTCACCACTCTTTCGCATCATCGGTCCATGGTAATCTTTAATCAAATCGATGGCTTTTTGTACTAAAGCTAGATCAGCTGATGAACGTTCCTTGACAGCTTGGAGAAAAGCTTGTTCTTGCTCTTGTGCGCCTGGATAGGTACCATCAGCCCGTGGCCATTCAGCTCCTAAATTCATCTGCGGGCTGTCCATGTCTTTGGAGCGTACCTCGCGGAGGTTAACAGGAATGACATAAACCAGCGTAAGTGCCTCCCCCTGCCTGATCATGCTGCTGTAGCCGTAGTGTGCCTTCACAATACGTTCGTTGGCGAGTAAGGGCATATCTGCTGATACTTCAGGATTTTTGGTGATTACTTCCCCTATTTGTGCTATGTAGCATGCCTCCAATTGGGGCGATGTGGAGGCAGCGGTGATGACGAATCGTAGTGCATTGACCTTCTTCACGTGATCGGGACTTACAGAATCTATAGTGTAGCCCAGTTGTGTATCATCTATTGCCAGCATACACGGCACCTCTTTTTTAGCTACTAAATGCATGAAGTCAAAGCTGTTGAGTATTACCTTCTTCATCTTTTCTACATCGCATTGTAGTTGTTTTTGTAGGGTACGCACTACTACCCTGGGTTCATATTTTTTGGTATATAGTGCACGTCGCAAGGTTTGTAAAAAGTTGTCGAGCAATAAATTTTCTACCCGGTCGAGTAACAAAAACCCAGTGGTACGGTGTACAAACCGATCCATATGCAGGGCCATAGGAGTCAGCTGATCGGTGAGTTGTTGGGCTAGCTCTGTTAAGTCTTTTTTGCTGTTCTCTTGTCGGCTGCGCTCTAGAAGTCGCTTACTCAAGTTTGCTACATCGCCTAGCTTCTCTATGCCGGCGTCTTTAAGAATACTGATAAACCGCATTTGTGTCTCTGTAGTAGACAAGAGCTCTTTTTGTGATTCTTGGTTATCCTGAACCAATTGTTCCCGCTGTGTAACTAGAGTGTCAAAGCTCTCCTGTTTTCTGCGTGCAAAGAGCAGGATGATAAAAACGCCAACGGTACACTGATATAGTATCAGGCTACTAGAAATAACGGTAAACGACAAGTGTATGGTAGAGGTCCAGAAATATGTATAAAAAAACACACCTGCCAGTATACCTAAGGTACTTAGAAGCAGTA
>JALOLY010000009.1 GCA_025455725.1 Amoebophilaceae bacterium
GTGTTGATGGATATCTTACCGCAGGCCTTTGCTATTGTTAAGGAGACAGCACGAAGATTCAAGACGAACAAACAACTCACGGTGACTGCTACAGAACAAGACAGAGTATTGGCCGCTAGCACCAACTATGTAACATTACAGGGTGACCAGGCTATTTGGCACAATCAATGGGAAGCTGCGAGTAATCCTGTGGTATGGGATATGCTGCACTATGACGTACAACTCATAGGAGGCGTCATCTTACACCAAGGGAAAATTGCAGAGATGGCTACGGGAGAGGGTAAGACGCTGGTAGCTACACTACCTGCTTTTCTGAATGCATTGGTAGGCAAAGGTGTCCATATTGTCACGGTCAACGACTATTTAGCCAAAAGAGATGCGGAATGGATGGGCCCTCTTTATGCATTCCATGGCCTTACAGTAGACTGCATTAACAAACACCGCGCCCATTCAGAAGAGAGAAAACGGGCTTACCAGGCTGACATCGTCTATGGTACCAATAACGAGTTTGGCTTCGACTACCTGCGCGATAACATGGCTACCAGCATGGAAGAACTGGTCCAACGGGAACCGCACTTTGCCATGGTCGACGAGGTAGACTCTGTGCTGATCGATGATGCAAGAACGCCGTTGATCATTTCTGGTCCCGTTGAAAACAGCAACGAACAGGACTACAATGTACTCAAGCCCAGAGTTCTGCAACTTTACGAAGCACAAAAAGAGATTATCACCCAGTTACTGCAGACTGCCAAAAAACTTATCGCAGAGGGCAACGAAAAGGAAGGTGGAGTGGCTTTATTCAGAGTTTACAGAGGACTTCCCAAACATAAACCGCTCATCAAATACTTAAGCGAGGTAGGTCGTAAACAACTACTGCGCAGAACGGAGAACTACTACCTACAAGACAACTCCCGTATGATGCCCGAAGCGGATGAACCACTGCTGTTTACCATCGACGAGCGGCACAACAGCATAGAGCTCACAGAACGGGGGCTGACATACATTACCCAAAAAGAAGAAGACCCTCACTTTTTCGTGCTGCCAGACGTTGGCCTGGAGATTGCACACATAGAAAATACCGCAACGCTTGACGAGCAGGAAAAGCTTGCCCAAAAAGAGGCCCTGATCCGTGACTACACCATCAAGTCGCAGCGCATCCATGTACTTAACCAACTCTTAAAAGCGTATACCCTGTTTGAGAGAGATGTGGAATACATTGTTGTCAACAACCAAGTAAAAATCGTAGACGAGCAGACAGGCAGGGTGTTAGAAGGAAGAAGATACTCCGATGGCCTACACCAGGCACTCGAAGCCAAGGAGCACGTGAGGGTAGAAAGAGCGTCGCAAACCTATGCTACCATTACCCTACAAAACTATTTCCGCATGTATCACAAGCTGGCAGGCATGACTGGTACGGCAGCTACGGAAGCTGGAGAATTCTGGGAAATCTATGGACTGGATGTAATCGTTGCTCCCACCAATAGACCTGTTATCAGAGCAGATAAAAACGACAAAGTATATAAAACTGCCCGGGAGAAGTTTCAGGCCATCATAGAAGAGATTACCTCCCTCACTCAGCAAGGTAGACCCGTGTTGGTAGGTACCACCTCCGTGGAGATTTCTGAGCTGGTGAGCAGCATGCTCACCATGAAAAAGCTCAAACACCAAGTACTAAATGCTAAGAACCACCAAAAAGAAGCTGAAATTGTTGCAGAAGCTGGTAAGGCCGGTACCATTACGATCGCCACCAATATGGCCGGTAGGGGCACAGATATCAAGCTGACGCCAGAGGCCAAAGCAGCAGGGGGCTTAGCCATCATTGGCACAGAAAGGCACGAGTCTAGAAGAGTAGATCGACAGCTCCGTGGACGGGCAGGTAGACAAGGCGACGTGGGATCTTCTCAATTTTTTCTCTCGTTAGAGGATAGCCTGATGCGGTTATTCGGCTCTGAACGAATAGCACACATTATGGACAAGATAGGACTGGAAGAGGGTGAGGTGATACAACACAGCATGATTACCCGCTCTATTGAAAGGGCGCAGAAAAAAGTAGAGCAAAGCAACTTCGCTATCCGGAAACGACTTCTAGAGTATGACAACGTCATGAACGCACAACGAGAAGTCATCTACAAAAGGAGAAAACATGCCCTTCTGGGAAGACGCCTGCACCTAGATACTATGTCCATGATTTATGACACTGTAGAAGATCTCATAGCCCAGCGTGAGGGAAGCACACTAAGTCATGAGGCACGCCACCTTGCACTACTCAAAATATTCGGTCAAGAAAGTGCTCCTGAAGCGTTCAGCAACCGGGCAACCACAGACGAATACATCAAAGACACCTATCAAACCATCTTGAAGCGGTACGAACAAAGAAGGACATACCTGCAAACCAAAGTCGAGGCAGTCATCAGTACCATGACCCCGAAACAAGGAGAAGATTGGCAGCACTTCTTTTTACCGTTCTCTGATGGAGAAACAGTGCTGTATATCAAGGCAACGCCTCAAACATATGCGTCTTCCGGGGGTAAAGCATTGGTCTACGGTATGGAAAAGACGGCCATCCTGCACTTCATAGATCACTACTGGAAAGAGCATCTTAGAGCTATGGACGACCTTAGGCAATCTGTACAAAATGCTGTGTACGAACGTCAGGATCCTTTACTGATTTACCAATTTGAAGGATACAAAGCATTCCAACAATTCATCCAGAGTGTGAATCGTGCTACTATTGCTTTCCTCAAAAGAGCAGACTTGCAGCTACCAACGCTCGATATAGCACAAGAAGTGCGGCACGACGATGCCTATACACGCCTCCAAGAGAGTAAACAAAGTGCAGAATCCTTGCTCCACACCCACGAACAAGAAGCAAACGCAGTCACGCATATACAACCGCTAAAATCACAGAGAATAGCGCAACGCAACCAACGCGTGACAGTGCGCTACACAAATGGCCGGCTCAAAGAGAATGTTAAATTCAAGACGGTAGAAGAAGATATAGCCAACGACGAGTGCGTGGTGGTGGCAAGTCACTAGTTTTCTCTCCGTGTATGCTTTTCCAGAAACACGCTACTTGTTGATGAACGCTAACGACAGCTTCTCTAGACACTGGCAAAGAGAAGATGAAGAGACGAAGATGGGTGACTTTGGCCGTACTTTGTGGAAGCCCTTATGATAGCCCACTTCTACAAACGGCTAACATGGCTCGAACCGGGCCTGTGTCCTCTGCGCGCGACCCACAAAAAGCGCGGGCAGGGATCTTTTCATTGACCATGCCAAAGGGATGGTATTAGGTCTGTAGGAGTGCCATCTTGAAAAGCGTATCTATACACTTCGCAGCGCTTCTCCCTCAAAGACAGTCTACGCCATCACAGCGTTGGTTTGATCAAAGAACTGGCTTTTTCTTGTTCTTATGGTAACATTTGAACCTACACAACTGCCTGGGACCTTCTTGTGATCACGAGAGATAGGAGGAACGGCTTGAGGTACACCGATTTAAGTATTTCAAGGATTCTCTATACCCACAATGCGCTGTGTAAGTGTTCCGTTAGATTCGTGGCTTAGCGTTGCCCAATCACTAGGCGATTATATGCACCATGTTAGTCTAAATTCGACCGTGTACCTAATAGTCCGAATGGGCCTCACCATTTAAGCATACTTTCAGATGAAAGTACCTTTTTTTATTGCGCAACGCTACTTCCAATTGCGCGTCAAGAAAAATTTGATCCACCGAATAGGACTCGTTTCCTTCATAAGCATAGCTGTGAGTACGATGGCGCTGCTACTTGCTTTATCTGTGTTCAACGGTCTAGAAGAGCTTGTCAGCTCTTTATTTCTTTCTTTTGACCCAGACATCAAAATAACGCTCAAGAAAGGAAAAGCTTTCTCGCTTGATACAGGCCTACGCAACCGCATACAAGCTGTGGCAGGTGTATCCAAAGTGGTTGATGTTTTGGAAGATAATGCGTTGCTACGCTACCGAGAGCGCCAAGCAATCGTAAAAATCAAAGGCGTCTCTGAAGAATTTCTTTATCAGAGTCGCCTAGCACCGTTCATTAAGCACGGCAATTTCAAACTCAAGCATGGTACAGAATGCTTTGCCATTCTGGGTATAGGGGTCCAATATGCACTGTCTATTCCATTTGCCAGTGGATTACACACGCTACAAATCTTTTATCCTAGGCATACGCAGAGCAACATCGTACTACCGCAGCAGCTGTATCGTTGTAAGAGTATCAAGCCTGGGGCAGTCTTTGCCGTTGAAAAGCAATTCGATGTAAACTATGTCATAGTACCTATTGACTTTGCAGCTGCGCTGATGAACATGAGCGGTAAAAGGACTGCTTTAGAGATACAAGTAGAAGATGGATTTTCTATAGACCGAGTCCAGCAAGACCTCAACCTTTTTATACCCAACTGCTTCCAAGTGCTCAACCGTCATGAACAGCAAGCTACCCTCATCCAGGTTATTCACATTGAACGTCTTTTTGTATTCCTAACTTTTTCGTTTATCCTGCTCGTCTCTTCTTTGAATATTTTCTTTGTACTCTCCATGCTTGTGCTAGGAAAACGGAAAGACGTTGCCATCCTATATGCCTTGGGAGCTACACCAAAAGACATCCTTTACATCTTTCTCATCGAAGGATTATGGATTGCTTTGAGTGGGGTCGCTGTAGGGATGGCAGTAGCACTGGGGCTTAGCTGGCTGCAGCAGGAGTTTGGCTTAGTATCTTTGAGCACACAAACGAGTCTCATGGAGGCCTACCCTATTAAAAGAAAAGTGAGCGATTTCGCCTATACTGCTATCGGCGTGGTACTGATGACCCTGATTGCTGCCTATCGTCCTGCTCAATTAGCGACAAAGACTAAAGTGCGCGTACACTTATAGCGTGAAACCTTTGCATGGCATAGAATCACTTAATTGAACATTTTTATAGTTGATGAGAGAGATTTCCTTACAATCTTGTTGAGTCATCTCCTTGCTGAGGAGAATTTAGGGTAGCACGTGTCTATCAAGCAAATAGGCAACAGCACGAGCTATTGAAATGTGACCTAATCCATCAATTTTCCATGCAAAGTCTCAGGGCATTGTCGCTTGAGACAGAGAGGATGTGTTCATTTGCATGAATTTGCTTAAGCACCTCATTTGGATCAAACGAACATATTGAATTAATTGCGCTCGCTTAGCACACAGAGGGTTGGCGGAGCGGTTTAACGCGGCGGTCTTGAAAACCGTTGTACTCGCGAGAGTACCGGGGGTTCGAATCCCTCACCCTCTACTTCTCAGTTATTAAACGGGAGACAAGCTTATTCAGATATTCAGCTATCAAGAGAATCTCTGCACAATGCTCAGCTCTGTATAGTACCTACTCCCCACAAGCCCGAACTTTCAGCTTTTTACTCCCAGTAAAATCTTCTTGGAGTTGCTCTTCGTATGAAGGAAGCTCTAGCAGTGGGCCAAGATCAGGTTTCCCGGCGTCTATCCAACAAGTCAGCCAAAAGTCTCCTACCATCTTAATAGAAGCACGCATTTGCCGCTCCACTTGCCCATTCAGCATCGTGTGATAGGCCTGTGCATAGGCCATGGAATGGACCTTTTGAAGCGTGCCTCCCCTCTGCTCAAAGCTATATTTTTTGTGGCAGGAAAATTCTCGGATAATGTCTTTTCCAGGCCTAGAACACTATCCACTGCCTTGTGTGCTGTGACCACCGCGTCCCACGCACTCTGCTGAGGATCATTCACATACGTTGCCCGGCCTGTAAAAGAATTGTAACCGTCTAAGAAAAGTTCTGGCAGCCGTGTCTCCCAAAGTCCATGAATACCCTCTTGTCCTGTGAGTTGCCCGTTGTAATTCTCCGAAGTATGAAGTGGCACGTTGGCATCGGCAATGTAGTGACCTATGTCGGCCGACAGTCTGAGAATACGGCAGCCATCTCTTCGTCGAAAGGCCTCCGTCAGTTCATTTTTAACACGGTAAATATGCCAAGGTAAGATTCCGTGCTCCATGAGCACATCTTTGGCGTATGCCTTCACAGCTTGAGACCAGTATCGAGACACTTGCCACGGCTTATCATCAGCGTAATATTCCAAATCAATATAGTGCCGAAGTGCCTCTCCCTCGATTACATAACGTCTCTTATCTGGATTAACAGCATTTTCAGTGATAAAATGTATATGCTTCTTGTAGAAAGTAAACAAGGCAGGTGGCAGCGTGTATACGGCATGCTTGTTGATGTGCTTGTGGGCAAAAGACCCCCACCCTAACGACGCTGGTACTGTGCAAAACAGGAAAAATGAGATAAACGTAATGCGTCGCATGGCCTCGAAAGTTGTGTCGACAAAGAAAATCTGGACCTCTTAGACTTCCCCTTTGTGTAAAATATTTGACTTGACCTGCACGCAGGAAAGTACGGCGATCTCATTAAGAATTTGCATAGTGTTGCAAAAATCTCAAAGTCGTTCTGGCATTCTGCAATGAAATCGTATCCCGCCAGATTGAACACTACTCTTGCTATGTGCACGGCCGGTCTAAGCACAGAATCAAGTGGCAAGCGGCTAAGTTTACAAAGTGACAAAAAAGCGTGAATACTTTCAAAAACAAGATAATCAAGACGAGCGGAGCACTTTTCCTGACACCATCCATGCGCCTCCTTAGATGGGACTTAAGAATGCAACCCACCACCGGTCAGGCTAACTAAATTCTGAAGACGCCATGTAAAAGGTTTCATCATTTGTGAATGATACGCTTGAGTATGGATATGAGGGAATAATGACATGGCTGCAAAACATGCACTTAAGCATATAGCCCTGGCGCAGGCTCCTTTACAAAGGAGCCTGCGCCAGGCACACGAATCAATTGAGTTGGAGGGTATGCATGTTGACGTAGTAGGCAGGTGTCTACTTGGCGAACAGTGTCCCGAAAGAATTATCTACCTGCACAAAAATGAGGACCAGATTACAGGCTTATAACCGCTTTGTTTGTGGGTGCCAGTAACAAAATAACCAGGCAGAATTTCTCCTTGCCCGTTAGCAACATCGAGGAAGATTTTACAGACCTCAGGATCAACTATGCACCTGAATACACAAGGAGCGTGAAGCGTATCGTACGGAAAGATTTTTTTTACAGGAAACAGACCTTAAATTCGTGGAACTTTAGTAGTATTGGGGTAGCACTATGGCAAACAAAAAATCAGCCTTAACCAGGATAAAGTCCAACGAGACAAAACGCTTGCGAAATAGGTACCAACTGAAAACATGCAAGACTTTCGTCAAGAAGCTCAAGAGTACCACCGACCAGCAGGAAGCTGAAGTACTGTTTAAGAAAGTCGCCTCTATGCTCGACAGGCTTGCAAGGAAGAATGTCATTCACAAGAACAAGGCTGCTCATAGCAAGTCGGCTTTGTCCGTGTGCATCAAAGGGCTGAAGTAGGTAAACACGCTAGCGACGGAAAGGGGCCTGGTAGCATTTTCTGCCAGGCCTTTTTTTATTGTAAAAGCGAGAACACATAAACACCCTACCTTTGTTCAACCTTTTTTGAAGTACTGTCAACCATGTTTGACCCACTAGAAGTCCAGCAACTAAAGATACAAGATTGGGCCAAAGCAGATCGGCCAAGAGAAAAGCTTATGCAAAAAGGTAGTGCTGTTTTGACTGATACAGAACTTCTCGGCATTTTGATAGGGTCAGGAACAAACAGGGTAAGCGCCGTGAACCTTGCCCAACTCATTCTGAAACATTATGACAACAATCTGGATCTACTGGCTAAGTGCTCTGTCAAAGAACTACAGCGCTTCAAAGGAATAGGAGAAGCAAAGGCCATTACCATTGTGAGTGCCATAGAGCTGGGTAGGAGAAGAACGGGCCAAGACATCCCCCCTAGACCAAGATTCTATGACTCCGGCAGTGTTTATCACTTCATAAAGCCCAATTTACTAGACAAGGCTATCGAAGAATTTTGGGTCATTCTCATCAATCGAGCCAACTTTTTGATTAAGAAACAGTTCATCAGCAGCGGAGGGTTGACGGCCACTTCTGCCGACCCCAAGGTAATCTTTAAAGCTGCGCTTGATCATCAAACAGCCGGCATCATTTTGGTGCACAACCATCCATCTGGGAATCCAGAGCCCAGTGCCAAGGATATTGCACTAACCAAGAAACTAATCGATGGGGGGAAGCTTTTAGACATCGCCGTTGTAGACCATATTATCGTGGCGGGGAGGGCTTATTTTAGCTTTGCTGACGAAAAATTGCTCTTTAATCCAGCTTCTTCCAGCTCTTCTGTTGTACGAGAAGCATCAACCTAGTATTCTCATAAGAAGTTTGAGTATTTAAAAGTCGGTAAGAGCTAGTGAGCGCGTGACTGCCTGACTACTGCCGTTTGGGGCCTAATCCGAACGAGTTACACACTATAATGCTGCCTTTTATATCATGAAAATATTATTCAACTGGCTTACAGATTATATCAAAATCACAAAGAGCCCTGGGGAAGTGGCCCAATTGCTCACTCAAAGTGGTTTGGAGGTGGCGAGTATAACAAATTTCGAGCCTGTCAGGGGCAACTTTAAGGGGCTGATTATTGGCCAAGTAACAGCTTGCGAAAAACACCCCAATGCAGACCAACTCAAGGTAACGCTTGTCGATATAGGACAGGGTGCCCCCCTGCGTATTGTCTGTGGCGCACCTAATATACAAGTAGGACAAAAAGTAGTGGTAGCTACCGTGGGTGCACAACTACACAGCCACGAAAATACCGTACAAAAAATTAAAAAGGCCAAGATTAGAGGCGAACTGTCTGAAGGCATGATTTGTGCCGAGGACGAGATTGGCTTGGAGCATACACATGAAGGCATCCTTGTATTAAATACCTCACTGGCTCCTGGTACACCTGCTGCACAGTATTTTGATGCACAACCAGACCAAATTCTTGATATAGACCTGACTCCCAACAGAGCAGATGCCTGTTCCCACCTCGGCATCGCCAGAGAGATCAGTGCATTACTAGACTGCCCCATACAGTATCCTGACGTAGAAAAACTAAAAGCAACCGAAAAAACCTTGCCTATTTGCGTAGAAGTCCTCGACTACAGCGCCTGTCCAAGATACTCAGGCATCGCTATACGCCAGATAAACATCAAACAATCACCACTATGGCTTAGAAATAAGTTAAGGGCTATTGGGCTGAGTCCAATTAATAATGTTGTTGATGTGACCAACTTTGTTCTGCATGAGCTAGGACAGCCAATCTATGCGTTTGACTACGATCAAATAGTTGGGAAGCTTATCGTTGTCAAAAAACTTAATCCAGGGACTTCTTTTGTCATGTTGGACAACACAACAAGGCAACTATTTGGAGAAGAGCTTATGATTTGTGATCAATTGGGTAGCATGAGTATGGCCGGTATTGTAGGTGGTAAGCGTGCCAGTATTCATCCAGACACTCAAAATATCTTCTTGGAAAGTGCCTACTTTGCACCTGATATCATTAGAAAATCGGCTAAAAAACACGCCATCACAACAGACTCGTCCTTTCGTTATGAACGGGGAACAGACCCCAACCTCACGGTCTATGCGTTAAAAAGAGCCTGTTTCTTGCTACAAGAAATAGCCCAAGGAGAGATTGCCTCTACACTCATCGATCTCTATCCCGAAAAGATAGAACACTACAGTGTGACGGTGTACTACAAGAACATCACCCAGCTCCTTGGCATAGATATTTCCAAGGCAGTCATCAAAAAAATATTAAGCGGACTGGGTATCGCTATGATACACGAGGAATCCAATAGCTTTATCGCCTCCGTACCCCCATACAGAGTGGACGTAAAACGAGAAGTAGACATAATTGAGGAGATAGCAAGAATATACGGCTACGATCGCATCCAGATAACGGGTAAGCTAGGTAGTACTTACCTGGCCAGAACCACAAAACCGGAGCAACATAAATTGCAACACGGGGTAGCCGATCTCTTGGTTGCTAACGGCTACCACGAAATCTACACCAACTCATTCACGAAGTCATCTTATGCGGCACTAACCGATGCCCTCGATGAGCAACAGCATGTGAGCGTGCTGAACCCAGTCAGTGAATCACTGAATGTACTAAGACAAACACTCCTTTTTACGGGCCTAGAGACAGTAGCAAACAACATCAATAGGAAACAGGCCGACCTAAAGCTTTTTGAATTTGGGAAAATCTACCACAAAGAGGGACAAAAATATGTAGAAAACAACAGGCTAGGCATCTGGCTCACGGGCAACATAGAGGCCGTGAACTGGATTAGGAAACCACAAGAGGTAACCTTCCAGGACATGAACGCCATACTACACAAGGTACTGCATCAACTCAATTTTACGGATTTTGTCGTTCAGCCTTACCAAAATTCTTTTTACCAAGAAGGCATTCAAGTGGTACTAGATCAAACACAACTACTCACAGCAGGACCAGTGTACCAACCACTGCTCAGACACATGGATATCAAACAACCCATATTTTTTGCTGATATAGATTGGGGTGTACTTCTGCGCAAATGGAAGCCGCTGGGCTCCTACCAAGCAATTTCTAAATTCCCTACCGTAAAAAGAGATATTTCCCTGGTACTGAAAAAATCAGTCAACTTTGAAGCAGTAAAAAAAGTAATCACCCAGCAAAAGAATAAGCTCATTAAGGACGTCAAGGTTTTTGATGTCTATCAAGGGGACAAGCTAGAACAAGGAAAGAAAGCATATGCATTACGTTTTGTGCTACAAGGACAAAATACAACACTGGATGAAAAGACGATTGAGCATACCATGACACGGATCACTCGTGCTTTTGAAGACCAATTAGGAGCAGTCATAAGAGAAGGAGATGCACAGCGACAAACTTGATGTACGTGTTCAAGACTTGGAGCAAAAGATAATCCAACTACTGGAACAGCATAAAGAACAGCGGGCTATGCTGCTGCGACTACAAGAGGAGAACCAACAACTCATGCAACGAATTGCCCACCAGGCAGAGGCTGTACATGACGTGTCAAGCAAATTGAGTGTGGGTACTCTTGTTAGAGCTGGGGGAGCAACGCAAGATTGGGAAACTAGGATTGACAACTATATTAACGACATCGATAAAAGTATAGCGTACCTTGAACGGCTGCAATAATGGAAGAACTTGCTATAAAAATTAAAATATGTGGCAGGGTATATCCTATGAAAGTTCAAGCCACGGACGAAAAGCGTGTAAGGACAGCAAGTAACCTGATTAATGAGCAGGTAAGGGCTTACAGCGACAAATTTGGCATTCACGATAAGCAAGATCTACTGGCAATGGTAGCCTTAGATTGCCTCATGGACACATTAAAATCAAAGGATGGCGCAACCAGGGAAAGACAAGTAGTCGCGGAGAAGGTTGACACCCTGGTCAAGCTAGTGGACCAAGTACTCACATAGAAGACTGCTGATGCGTTCGCCTTGCCTATCAACACACTCCCTGCTACTTGTTGTCTGTTGCGAAGCTAGGTCCCTGTGACAAGCATTGTCCGTAGGATGTGTTGACCTGCGGTCTGGCACAGACTTCCTGACAGAAAAATATGGGCATAACACAGCTTTTCCTCTTGATCGTGCTGGTGCTATCGCTAGGGGTAGCATTGGGGAGGATCGCGTCCAAGTTATTTTATCAGTACGAAGAAAAGCAGGCCGAAAAAAAAGCAAAGTTCATCGTCAGGGAGGCTACAATAGAAGCAGCTAAGATCAAAAGAGAAGATATTTTAGAAGCAGTAGAGCGTTTTCTGCGGCTCAAATCAGAGTTTGAACAAGGTGTAGGAAGGAGACACGAAAAGCTACTCAATGAGGCGTATTACTTAAGGAACAAAGAGCAAGAAATAGCCCAACAGCTAGAGCAACTTCATCGCAAGCAGAGTGTCCTAGACAAAATAAGGGCTGAACTCGATCAGCTGAAAGCCCAACGAATTGAGCAACTAGAGAAAATGGCCGACCTCAGCACAGAAGCTGCTAACCAGCAACTGATAGAAGTGCTAGAGGCTGAAGCAAGGTCCAAAGCTTCCACCCATATTAAGGCCATCGTAGACGAAGCCAAAGAAACCGCTGTAAAAGAAGCAAAAGGTGTAATCGTAACCACCATTCAACGTATAGCAGCAGAACAAACCATTGAGCACTGCTCTTCAGTTGTTAAGATTGAGAGCGACGCAATAAAGGGTAAGATTATAGGCAAGGAAGGTAGGAATATCCGTGCGCTAGAAGCGGCCACAGGTGTGGATATCATCGTGGATGATAAGCCCAATACCGTGTTACTATCAAGCTTCGACCCTATGAGGAGAGAAATCGCCCGGCTGGCTCTCCAGCAGCTGATACAAGATGGTAGGGTACACCCATCTCGCATAGAAGAAGTAGTAGCCAAAACCGAGAAACAGATAGAAAAAGAAATCATAGATACAGGGGAGCTTACGGCTAGTGATCTGGGTATCTATGGTATGCATGAAGAGCTGATCAAGCTAGTGGGAACGATGCGTTACAGAGCATCTTATGGACAAAACTTATTACGCCACTCTCGCGAGGTAGCACAGCTTGCAGCCACCATGGCTTCAGAGCTTGGTTTAAACAGCAAACTGGCCAAGAGAGCCGGACTATTACACGATATCGGCAAAGTAGTGGCAGGCAAATCTGACATACCTCATGCTCTACTGGGCATGGAATTGGCCAAAAAATACAGAGAGCATCCAGAAGTATGTAATGCTATTGGAGCCCACCACGATGAGGTTGAGATGATCTCTATGCTTTCCCCTATTGTACAGGCCTGCGATGCTATCTCTGGAGCAAGACCCGGTGTTCGGCGAGAAGTGCTAGAAGCTTATGTAAAACGACTTCATGACATAGAATGTATTGCATTGTCCTTCGTAGGAGTTCAGAAATCTTATGCAATACAAGCCGGTAGGGAACTCAGGGTAATAGTAGATGCCATCAACGTAACAGATGAAAAAGCCAGCATACTGGCCTTTGATATCTCCAGAAAAATTGAGCAGCAACTACAATATCCAGGCCAAGTAAAAGTGATCGTAATAAGAGAGACGAGGGCGATCGGCTACGCGAAATAATGGACTCTGAGATAAAAACACCCACAACCTAGTACTTGTCGTACTATTTTTTCTGGGCTAACTTTGGAGGACCTACTAACCAACGGACAGAAACGAACTAAAATCATGAGTGAAAGCAATATTATTATACACGTCAAGGACAACGAAGCGATTGATAAGGCCTTAAAGCGATTCAAGAAGAAATTTGAAAAGGTTGGTGTGATGAAAAGGCTCAAGAAAGGGATGTACTACAAAAAGCCTTCTATAGAGCGTAGAGAAGAACGGCTAAAAGCCATTTACAAGCAGAAGATGTATCCCAATGTATAGCTCCCAAGAAGTTAAGAGGTAGTGAAATTTTCTTTCATGCGTATCGTCATCTGCCCGTGATTCCTGCATTTGTAAAGTACCTGGCAAGTGAGAACCGATGTAGTCAGCACACCGTCCGGGCCTATGAGACAGACCTAAGGCAGCTTACGTCCTTCCTTTGTGCCCTTGATCCCGACAACCAACTCGAAAGAGCTACAAGCCAGTTGCTGCGTATGTGGGTTGCAGACCTGGCGCAACAGGGCCTACAAAGCAGCACCATCAATCGGAAAATTGCTTCCATTAAGGCCTTCTACCGGTTCCTACACGCCAACGATTATATTGCAGAAGAGCCCACCTTTCAGCTTGGCACACTTAAACTAAGCAGAAAACTACCCGTCTTCCTCAGAGAGGAAGAGCTACTCAGCCTATTAGACAACCACCCGTTTGAAGATACTTTTGAAGGCTGGCGCGATAAGTTAATACTGGAGTTGCTATATGGTACCGGTATACGCCTGGCTGAATTACTGGCGCTGTACGACGCAGCTGTTAACTTGCATGACAACACCATCAAAGTCCTAGGTAAGCGTAACAAAGAAAGAGTCATTCCATTCCCTAAAAGTCTAACTCAAATTATTGAGCGATATAGGCTATATCGGACTGTGACACTGGGCAGTCATCATAGCGATTTACTTTTCGTGACTGCTGCGGGAGCACCTTGCTACCCCATGCTAGTATACAGAGCAGTGAGTAGATACCTGCGTGTTTGTACTCATGCAGATCGTTACAGTCCACATGTACTACGGCATACCTTTGCTACCCACCTGTTAAATAAGGGAGCTGACCTGAATGCCATCAAAGACCTGCTGGGTCACGAAAGTTTAGCAACTACCCAGCTGTATACCCACTACTCACTCGAAAAATTACAAGCAGTCTTTAGGCAAGCCCACCCCAGAGCCTGATTGTAAGCTACGTAAGCATCCGAACTTTCCTCCACATGTACATCCCGCTTTTATCATTCGTTATCTGGTTACCCATAGCGAGTTTATTCTTTTTAATGTTCATCCATCCCTCTCGACAGCGTACTTTCCGATGCATCACCTTGGGTACTACGGTTTTACAAGGCCTCGGTACTGTTCTAGTCTTAACACAAGGATTAGCCAATACACCGGTAGAACGACTTTCCTGGATGCGTCTGAACATGGGCAAACTAGGCATATTATCAGTAGACTACTTAGTGGGCATGGATGGTCTCAACATCGGCCTAGTTTTGCTGGCTATTTTGATTCTCAACGTGGGCGTTATTGCTTCTTGGTACATTCAAAAATATGTTAAGGCTTACTTCGCCCTATATCTGATTATGGATACCCTAATCATGGGCAGTTTCTTAGCCATGGATTTTCTACTGTTTTACTTTTTCTTCGAGATAGTGCTACTACCTACCTATTTTTTGATTGGCATTTGGGGAGGACCAAACCGTGCCAAGGCTGCTACCAAATTTCTGCTGTACACATTAATAGGCACGGTCATGATCTTGGTAGTACTGATTGGACTGAGTCTATCTGTATACGATCCCATCGCAACGGGATTACGACTAGGTCTACTTATACCAGGAGAAATACCAAGTATGGAGCAACTCAACGCTGTGCACAGCCTGATACAAGCCAGGGCAATACCTCCCCAGGACATCGTACACTCTTTGGATATCATGCTCATGGCTGACACACATCACTTTATTCCTGGGTCTGTCTTCGGGCTCTCAGGTGGCCAGTACATTGCGGGACAGGCTGCACGACTTATGGGGTTTCTGGGGCTGATGATTGGTTTTCTGATCAAACTCGCCGCTATTCCTTTTCACAGTTGGCTACCTGATGCACATGTAGAAGCCCCAACACCCATTTCTATGGTACTAGCAGCCATTCTGCTCAAAATAGGGGGTTATGGTTTAATGAGGACAGCCTACCACATCTTCCCAGAGGGGGCTATGCATTATGCTTTCTTTATGGGTGTACTCGGTGTATGTACTATCATCTATGCAGCCCTAAATGCATTGGCTATGCAGGACTTGAAGCGGATGGTTGCTTATGCCTCTGTATCGCATATGGGTTTTGTGCTCTTGGGACTTGCATCACTGACACACGAAGGGGTACATGGTGCTTTATACCAAATGATCAGTCACGGACTCATCGCTGCGCTACTTTTTGGTGTTGTTGGCGTGCTACAAGACAGAACACGGGACAGAAAGATTGCACATTACAGCGGCCTGGCTGCTACAATGCCCCATTACTCCGCCATTGTTGTGGTGGGCTTCTTTGCAGCTCTGGGTTTTCCTGGTTTTTCGGGCTTTATTGCCGAGGTTTTGGTACTAATGGGCGCGCTCCATACCCCCTTCCTGCCACGATGGATGAGTATAGCAGGTGCTATAGGTATGCTACTTAACGCTACTTACCTAGTATGGACTATTCAGCGAGTATTCTTCGGAAGACTTTACCTTCAAGACCCCAACTGGCATACGACACTCAAAGACCTGACAACAAGAGAATGTATCCTATTCCTGCCCCTTTTGCTTTTAATTTTTTTTCTGGGTGTTTGTCCACAGTTGCTATTAGATCTAATCACAGATTCAGTCAGCCAACTAGTGATCAGAGTGCACACCGTAGGCAAAGAAAACCTGGAAGCTATTCTTCCTCAGTAGACGGGCAAGCCAACTGCTTGATCAAACCCTCATAGTCATACCGCACCATCGGAATATTCAGGCATATCAAGCCCGGACAATAGTTTGTGCATCTTGGCTGCATGCGCCGCTGAATTATCTATGTAAAACTTTAACTCGGGTACCTTGCGCAACTTGTTACCAATACGGTTTCCCAGAAGTTTTCTAAATACCCCCTTTCGTTGCTGGACCTGGGCCAGCATATCGAACTCTCCCTTGCTGAAAATAAAACTTAGGTAGACCTTGGCAAGTCCCAAATCAGGACTCATGCTCACTTCTGTTACAGTAACTACATGATTACTCAGCAGTTTGGAGGTTTCTTGGACAAATATTTCCCCCAAAACTTTTTGAAGCAGCCTAGCTACTTTTTGAATTTTTATAGGTTGCGCCATGATAAGACCAATCGATCACTCCAAAGATTTGACAATAGTAACAAAAGAATTCGCTATCAAGGAAGCCTTCCCAATCAACCCCCCATCTACATCAGGACGAGTAAAAAAAAGACGCGCGTTTTCTGTATCGCAACTTCCTCCATACAAAATAGGGATACTGCTGGCAACTTCCTCGCCATATTTACTTGCTATGATGTATCTGATAAACTGATGCATGGCTTGTGCTTGGGTCGGTGTTGGCGTCCTTCCAGTGCCAATAGCCCAAACAGGCTCATAGGCGACAATTACTTGCGCTATCTGTTCGGCAGAAAGATGAAATAAGCTTGTAGCAAGCTGTTCTTCCACAAAATTTTCTTGCCACGCCACTGTACAGGTTTGTTCGACTTCTCCACAGCAAAAGATGGGGCGAAGTCCATAGATCAAGGCTATACTCACCTTTTGAGCCAATAATGCACTTCCTTCACCAAAATAATGTCTTCTTTCACTATGCCCTATCAAAACGAAGCTTGCACCCACAGACCGAAGCATAGGAGCCGCTATCTCCCCTGTAAAGGCACCAAAAGCATGCTCGTGGCAGTTCTGAGCTCCTAGGTGAATAGGCCCAGCGGTAGGCAATAGCTTGCTGATCGCTTCTAGATGAATAAAGGGAGGGAGTAGAATGACTTGGACTTTATCCTTCACCTGATTATGTAGCATTTGAATGACCTCAGTAGCAAGCCGCAACCCTTCGCCAAGGTCTTTGTGCATTTTCCAATTGGCAACAACAATCTTCGAACGCACGTACATACAAGCCTTTAATCTAAGGAAGCCATTTGTTTCCGGGAATGGTAATTCCGCCTTTCTGCATCAAATCTCAATAGTATGAACAACATCAGTGAAAATGACCACAAAGAGGAACCTCCATAACTGATGAACGGCAATGGAATCCCAATAACGGGCATCAGGCCAATCGTCATACCAACATTAATCATAAAATGAAAAAATAGTACAGAGGCCACAGCATAGCCGTAAACTCTTGCAAAACGCAGTTTTTGCCGCTCCGCTACATAGAGTACCCTTGATATCAGCCCTAAGAAAACGCCAATCACCAACAGAGCTCCTATCCAACCATGCTCCTCGCCTACCGTGCAGAAAATAAAATCGGTACTCTGTTCTGGCACAAATCCATACTTTGTTTGGCTTCCTTGCAGAAAACCCTTGCCCCAAAGCCCGCCGGAGCCAATTGCTATTTTAGACTGGGTCACATTCCAACCAATGCCTAGCGGATCAATACTAGGGTCTACAAGTGCCCTAATTCTATCTTTTTGATGGGGCTTTAACACTTCTTCAACAAAAATATGGAATCCTTCGACCAAAAATAGTACGCCTAGAGTCGTCAACATAACAAGCATGACTTTCTTAGGAGTCCTCCTAATCACGCCGACCAAGATGAGTGCCAGGCTGAGTGTGCCAATAATTAGGTAAATGCGAGGGACTAAAAGTGTTAGTATGGAAATTGCTACCGTGGCTATCCCCCCAAAAAGGAACCAAGAAGGCAACCCCTCTCTATAAAACACCATAAAAAAGGCAACAAATACTAACCCGGAACCTACATCGCCCTGCAACGAGATAATGACCACGGGAAGCAGAATAATTCCCAATAATATAAGCTGAGATTTCAATCTGTTAATGGGTGTATTGGAATCATCTACATATTTGGCAACAGCCATGGCACAAGCCAACTTGGCCAATTCAGAAGGCTGTCCTCCGCATTGAAGCCATGCCCTGTGCCCTCCTATGCTAACACCCCAAACTAGCGTACCAAGTAACAATAGCATAGAAAAAGCATAGCCGACATAGGCCAGAGACTGATAAAATCTCGTCTCAAAGAAAGAGGAGATAAGGAATAGACAAACCGTTGTTATAATCCATAGAAACTGCTTACCAGAATGGCCAGAAAAGTCAAGTATGCCCTGACCATACTCAGGCTCGTAACTGACGGCATAGATATTACACCAACCAAAGACGACCAGCATGGCGTGTAAGACTAATGTAAGCCAGTCGATGTGGGAAAATATATTGCTTGTTGTCTTCAATGAAAAAATTCGCCTTTACGTACATAACTCTGTAACCAGGACCGACTGACGACGCCCGTAAGGTATTGCTCTATGAGGAGGCTAGCAATGGAAGCAGCAGCCCTTGCCCCCCAACCAGCATTTTCAACATACACAGCTAGTGCTATTTGTGGATGCTCCCTAGGCGCAAAAGCTATACAAACAGAATGGTCTGCACCATGTGTATTTTCCACAGTACCCGTCTTGGCACAGATGGCTATCTCCTTGATGCGTGCACGCCACGCTGTTCCTCCCTCTACTGCTTCTTGCATGGCGCTGGCTATTAATTCAAAGTGTGTTCGATCAATAGCCACTTCATGTTTTTTTACCTCCTTCGGCAGCACAGATTGTGCGCCTATCCCCCTTACCAAGTGAGGGGTGTAATAATAGCCTCGATTAGCAACAGTGGCAGCAAAATTGGCCATCTGCAAAGGCGTGACAAGCAACTCTCCTTGGCCGATATCCAAAGATCTGATAGTAGAGGCTTTCCAACGTCCTTTCCCATAAATCCGATCGTAAAATTGAGGATCTGGAACACATCCCCCCTTCTCACCTGGCAGATCAATGCCGAGTACGGCGCCTAAACCAAACTCTCGGAGATAGCCACACCACTTTTCGAGTCCTATGCGCGTGTCTTCATAAGTATTCTTGGATACTTTTTGATTGATGATGCTCCTAAAAACGTGGTAGAAGTAGGGATTACAGGAGTATTTGATGGCCCCTTGCAAATTCAGAGGAGAGCCATGTGGATGACAGTTAAGCAGCCTCCTATCGCAGGCGTGAGACGTGTGCTTACAAATTACTTTTTCTTGTAATGCAATCAACGATTGGTAAAGCTTGAAAATAGATCCTGGAGGATACATCGCCATGATGGGCCTGTGGAAAAGGGGGGCTAGGGCATCCTGACCCAGGGCAACAAAGTGAGTGCCAAAATTCTTTCCCGTCAGCAGATTAGGATCATAAGAGGGGCTAGACACTAGTGCCAGAATTTCGCCTGTTTGGGGCACTATGGCTACAATACTCCCCAGCTTATTTTCCATAAGCCACTCGCCATAGGTCTGCAGAGAAGTATCCACGGTAATTTGAAGGTCTTGCCCAGGCACAGATGCACGATCCAAGGAGCCTCCTTTAAAACTCCCCTGGACGATACCCCTTGCGTCGCTAACCTGGTACCTCACACCACGTTCTCCTCTTAGCACTTTTTCATAGCTTTTTTCTAGCCCGCTAATACCAATCAGGTCGCCCTTCCTGTAATAAGACAACGAATCTGAAGTGAGTTGTTGTGCATCTATCTCACCAACATATCCTAATGTATGAGCGAGCGTAGGCGTGGGATATTGTCGTACCGTGCGCGCTTGAACAAAAAATCCTAGATACGAGGCAATATGATCTTGGACTTGAGCCCATGTTTCTTGAGATAGATTTTTGATAAAAACAGAAGGCTTTACGTGGGAGTAGGCCTTGGCTTTCTCAAGGAGTTGATGAAATGTCGGGAGACTGATACCGAAATCATGACAGAAAGCCAAGGTATCAAGATGTTTTACTTCTTTGGGAATCACCATCAAATCGTAGATGGGGACATTGTACACCAAAAATGCTCCGTGCCTATCACAAATAGCACCTCGATGGGGGTATTCCACTACAGGCTGAACGATATTCTTCTCAGCAGCTAACTTATACTCATCACTCAGTACTTGTATGAAAAATAGCTTCGTAAGAAAAATAAGCCCTACGGAAATGAAAGTGATATGTATAACATGGCTTCTATGTAGTCGCATCATTTCTTATTGATCAAAAGCACCATACTTTGCATCAACAAAACAGCAACATAGGTCGACAAAGTGCTAAGGATTGCCCTGCGCATCACCACAAAGAACAGTAGGATGTTGTTAGCTTCTAAGAAAAATAAAGCAATGTGATGTACACTTATGAGGAGCAAAGAGAATAAGGAGAAACGTTGCCAGCCCAAGTTGCGCAAGGTGGGCTGTATGGCCGATTCGTAGCTGCCAGTAGGTAACATTAGCTTGAGCAGGAGTGTTCTGCTGTAGACCATAAGTACAGAAGCAAATGCGTGCACACCTATGCTATGGTAAAATAGGTCTACAAGAAGTCCCACGAAGAAACCTATGAACAAATGTGAAATCAAACCCTTTTGTCCTCGAGGAAGCAGTAGTAGAAATGCTACATAGATAAAACAGGCAGTATGAGCAAAAACGATAACGCGCACAACAGTCAACTGCAAGGCGACATAGAGTAAAAAATTGGCTAACTGCTCTAGCCTGCTGACTTTATTCATAGAATTCTCTAGTACACCGTTCTAAATCACTCCTTTCTTGTCCTAAAGTATTGTTCACTACGTAGACGCGCTGCAGCGTACTAAAGTCAGTATTAAGATGAATTTCGATGTCGTAGAAAGAAGCCTCTTTTCTGAGCTTTACCTGTTTTATATGACCAATCACAACCCCCTCCAAGAAAGTGGCATTATAGCCCGAAGTGACTACCACGTCCCCAAGGGTAACAAGTACATGCCTGGGGACATATAACATCTGTACGCGACAAGGATCCTTGCCTGACCATTGTACTGTGCCGAGTGCCTTAGAACGCGAGATCTTGGCGGACACCTGCACAGAGGTGTGTAGCAAGGATGTGACCGTGGCAAATCGCTCGGAGACGGCCTGAACTCTGCCTACAATTCCTTCGGCACTCACCACACCCATACCAGACACTACCCCGTGCATCGCCCCCTTATTGAGCGTAAGGTAGTTTTTAGTACCAACTACTGAATTATTGATGACTTGGGCCGGGATGAAATGGCAGGGTACCACATCGCGTGAATGAACTGCCGGCGCTTCTACTTGTAAGAGTTGCTCTCTCAATGTCGCATTCTCTTGCAATAGCCTTGCGTTCTCTACTTTCAGAAAAGGGTAACTTTTGACTTCGTCAATAAAACTCTGAACACTGCCCACAATATCAGAGGAAAGGGGCTCATGAGACTTGTGCTTGACAGCAAGGTGAGCACTGATGCATTCTAGGAGTATAAAAACTATACAAGCCCTGTATAGATATATAAAGTAAAACAACCTCTTCATAAGGACGTGTGCACCCGTCTTTGCCCCTGAATAATGGATGGTACCTAGCTCGCTCTATAGCAACTCACATGAGATCGGTACTACAACAAGTCTGTCCACATGGCGGCAACTCAAACAGCATGTGCACTGTACTACTGCCACCTCAGTGAACACAAACCTGCATACCCTACCTCGGGCGACAATCTTAGACCATTAATACACCCTTATAGGCATCTAAGTTGCGTAACGCAATGCCTGTACCTCGTACTACCGCTTGGAGCGGATTTTCGGCTACATGTACGGGCAGTTTAGTCCGTTGTGCTAGTCTTTTGTCAAGACCTCTAAAAAGCGCCCCTCCACCGGTGAGGTGGATGCCGTTATCATAGATATCTGCTGAAAGCTCAGGAGGGCATATCTCCAGTGCCTTCAAAATAGCTTCTTCAATCTTAGAAATAGACTTCTCCAATGCCAAGGCAATTTCCTGATGGTTGACCCGTACAACCTTAGGGATGCCAGTCATCAGATCTCTTCCGCGTACTTCAAAGTCATCGGGAGATGTATCTAGCTCTTCCAACACAGCACCCACACCGATTTTGATTTTTTCAGCGGTCCGCTCCCCAATGAGCAAATTGTGCCTCCTGCGCATATGGTCCAGGATGTCATTACTAAAAAGATCTCCTGCAATCCTAATAGACTGGTCACACACAATACCTGACAGTGCAATGACGGCAATCTCCGTGGTCCCCCCCCCAATGTCCACAATCATAGAGCCCACAGGCGCCTCTATATCAATACCAATACCAATAGCTGCTGCAATTGGCTCAGAAATCATATACACCTCCTTAGCACCCGTATGCTCAGCAGAGTCCCTTACAGCTCTCTTTTCTACCTCTGTGATCCCAGAAGGGATGCAAATAATCATTCTGTTCGCCAGTGGGGTCAAAAATCCCCACCTGGTATTATTAATCATCTTGATCATACCCCGAATCATGTGCTCGGCTGCATGAAAATCTGCAATGACACCGTCTTTTAAAGGGCGAATCGTTTTGATATTATCATGTGTCTTTTCGTGCATTTGCATAGCCTTCCTGCCCACAGCAATCATCTTATTAGTGACTCTGTCGATGGCTATAATCGAAGGCTCATCCACGACTATGGTGTCATTTTGTATGATTAAGGTATTGGCCGTTCCTAAGTCAACAGCAACATCATTGTAGAGAAAATTGAGCAATCCCATTTTTGTATCTTTTACGATAAGCGTGACATACTTTTCGGATATTTTGTGGTGGACAACCTCAATTTATGGAAATTTCTCAGTCTTACCGAATAGAATTTATTACGTGCAAGACGATGGGCAGTCACCCACATGGCTACGTACTCAGGCTGGGGCATTCAATATTAGTGAGATCAGCCACTCAACGGTAGCCTCTTTCGAGTAGGAGCTGTGAAGGATTGGCAACCAGAGATTTAGGCAGGGACATCTCGTGCTCTGTGTTTCACTGATGCTAGTCATGCAAAGTACAAGAAAAATGCGATATCCACATTGGCTTGACTTCACAACAATGCAGAACAAATGGATAGTGGGGGATTTCTCAGTGGCTAAAGCTTGATACTTAAAAACGCCCAATCCTCTACGCAGGCACCACTCAAAACTTTTCCACCATAATCATGCGACAGATTCCTTATTGCCCCCCCATTGTGGAGGCTAAATACCCTTTTGAGTACCTTTTCTCTGCTTTTGCTACACTGCCTACATGATGAGCCCTGGGAGCCCTGTATAAGTCATAAGCAATAGCCTCTAGGACATGCTGCCCATGGGTTTTGGACAATGCCTACACCCGGCCTACCCAACCAACGTTTGACACGCCCCAACACCCGCTCCATATGATGGCGACTACGACCCATCAACCTATTGTAGCGCTTTGTCTCAACAGATAGGGGCCTATCCTGGTGGGTCCTTGCGTTGGATACCGCTGCCTTAACCTCTCTGGCGTAATGGTTGATCGTTCTTGGATAACCCATCCCCTTGATCTGCTAGGATCTGATTGCCGGCAAGCAGTGTTACTTGATCAAGACAAGAGGCCACACACACCCACCATGGACGTTGGTAGCGGTAGTGTGTACCGCTAAGACCAAGCCCGTGGCTGCCGCTGCCAGTTGATGACGCTTGCAGCCATACCCGAGCTTGTTTCCCTTTTTTACCCAACGCACGCCTCTCTATCTACGCCAGACTTCACTTCCCTAGAAGGCACGCACAGACATTGCCCCACCGCACATGCCCCCACAGTACCGAGGACATCGTGGCAAAACTACACCAGAGCAGCAACCTCGTGTAGCAGAGGCATAACACAGCCCCCGAAATAAGACTGCCCCACCACACATGCCCACCATAACCGGAGAAAGCCGCGCCAAGCCAAGTACCCAAGGGCCAAGTGCTAGAACTTCCGGAGACCCGCCACACCGCGGTAGTTGCTGACGTCAGGGTAGTTGCGGTAGTCGACATAGAGCCCCCCGGAGGAAAAACACCCAACAAGAGCAGAATAGTTATTACCACACCATGCTACCAAATCTCGGCATCGTGTGTAGGTCCATGGATTATCTGAGTAAAGCCGCTGCCGCTCCTCTCCACTACGTACATAGTGTGACAGAATAACCGTCGCGGCTTCTAACACATTCGGTATGGCATAAGGGGGATCATCAACACGAGAGGACTGTGCAGCAACCAACGCTTGCTGGACTTCATAAGGCTCGT
>JALOLY010000047.1 GCA_025455725.1 Amoebophilaceae bacterium
CTGTGTTGTGATTGATAGAGGCTACTAAACTTTCCACATAGTCTACCTCAAAAACTCCGCCTATAGCTTCTAATTCACGTTTAATCGCTTGGAGTTGTTGCTTACTCTGATGGCTAGGGGCAATACTGACTACATAAGCATCTCTCAAGGGATTTTCATCTAGCACTTGTAAAAAGTCTTCTCCAGTTGCCTTGATAAACTCTTGCGCAGCGTCTTCCTTGGCAAGGAATTTGAGTTGGGCATGACCATCTTTTTTGAAGACAAAATCTTTTTTGCTTAGTAGCTGACTGATTCGTATGCTTTCTTGCTCTGAGATATTTTTGTGTAGATAAACCTGAATTTTTACGTTCTCTTTGATGATGTCTGTGAGTTTGGCCGCATGCAGCACAAGGAAACCAAATAGCCCCACGACCAACAAGGCTAGTATGGTACTAAAGGCTACGCTGACGACAGGGTAGCTTCCTAGCTCACTCTTTCCTTTTCGTTGGTAATGCGCCACGACCCATTTTAATTTACGAGCACTTCGCCTTGTTTGCAGCGAATCATTGCTTAATCAAAAAATGACCAATTGATACCGATGTCGAATGCCTTCTTTTGCCCAGGATAAAGTGGTGTTACAAAATAGCCGTGAGGCTTTGCTGGGAGCCAAGATTCGTTGCAGTGACTAAACTTAAGGAAAGCGCTAAAGTTCCGGATCCTGAAGTCAAGAAAAAGGTCGATGATGGGATAACTGTATACGGTGAATGTATCTTGACGATAAAATTGCTGCGTAACTGGGTCATAACCATCGGCCTTGTACGAAGACTTCCAATGCACGTCTATGCCTGCCTCAAAGGTGCCATTACCTGCAGTAGTTGTGTTAGTGTAATACAGTTTGGAGTTGATCAAGAAACTAGGCACACTGCAAATCTCAGCACTGGGCCCTAGTGTTTTAGCAGCAGTAAGTTCACTGTGCCAGCGCACGTGCGCCCCAAAGGCCAACTCTAAGTCAGTATCCAACGTTACAATGTTGACATCTTTTTTTACCTGCCTAGGCTCAGCAATTGTTATGACCTTCTGATCATCAGCATATTGGGAGTCTTGAACTTGGTATTCAAAAAAGAAGATAGGGTTATCGACTCTTGTTAAACTTGCGCGGGGTCTCAATTTTACATGATCACTCGCTAGTTGCAAGCTACCGCTGATCTGTGTGGCTGTGGGTGGAGAGAATGCATTACTCCAATTGCGGTGATAGCCGTGGTATTGCTGTGCCAAGAAAGAAGGTTCGTGTTTGATGCGCTCGCACGATAGTTTAAACTTAGCTCCTTCGTAGGCTGCACACGCTTTGTAGCCTCCTTGTAGTAAATATTCTGCGCACAGATGTAGTGAAGCTGTACTGTCTTTCAGGTTATACCTGGTGTATAAGCCTGCGTAGTGCTCATGTAGGTCTTTGTTATCTTCTTTTTTTGATGGTCTGCATTCAATCTTTTTGTGACGGTAATAACCACTGTAAAACCAACCTCTCCAGTCTCCCTTTACTCCCAATGTATTTTGGGCGTTCCACACGGTCGTTGTCGCCTCAATGTAGCTATCTGACGCCTCACCCCCCAGGAATATAGCAGCCTTTCTGGACAGTGAGTCTACTTCAAACTGATATATCTCTTTCTGAATTTCCAACTCGTGGTACAACCAGAGCCGCTTGGACAACGCTAACTGGTGGTACAAATGGAAGCGTTTTCTGGCGTCACTGCTTTCTAGTTTGCTTTTTGGGTCTTTGGGGATCAGCCGGTTAAGCATGCTGTGATACCAAAGCTCATACTCAGCATTTTTTTTTAGACTCGTACAGTATTTTTTAGTGTAAATCCCCCCAGTCTCTCGCACACGGTGTTTTGCTAACAAAAAATGTGCTAATAGCTGATACTGCTCCTTTTGGGTCTTGTAGTGCGTGAAAAAATCCAGTCCATAAGAGATCACATTTCTATCCCCACGTCTACTGGGTACCCATTCCTTATCCGTCATCATGTTCCGGAAGTTGACCCCTATGTTCCAGTTGGGCGTCACATTGCGACTGTGGCATACCTCGGAATAGAAACTTCCAAAACGAGCCAGCATGACATGCATCTTAGAGTAAGGCGACTTGGTATCGTAGTACCTAAACTGACAAGGACTCCTAAAATAAATGTCATAAGCATGGAAGCCTGATGTAAACCCTATGTTGTCAGGCACGACATAGAAAATGGGCTTAGCGGCTGTCCCATTGTTTCCTAAGTTCTGGAGCTTGTTGCCGTACCGCTGCACAAACGTAAAGCGATGCATATCACTGATGTCCGTGTCTTCCGCTACGGTTTTGTACCCCCCTTGGTTGTACTGGATGTTTTCTTGTGTTGTGAATAGGGTAGTGGTGGCGTTGTATATGTCTTGCGGCTGATCATCGAGATATTTGCTCTCCTGCGCAAACGCAGGAGTTATGCCCATTACAAGGATAACCCAACATATGTGTCTACGGAACTCCACAGCCAAAATTAGTGACAAAAATAATGTTTGCCTCATGTAAAAGAGAGTGATAGCAGATACTTTACAGTTCTGGGATTTATCTTGGGTGGAGACCTGCAGCGGCGAAGTTGCTAACTTTACCGGTCAATTCATTGGTAATCACCCAAATAATCAACGGTATGGTCAAGATACGAGATATTGTAGGTTATCTGGAGCATGTTGCTCCTCTAGCTTACCAAGAGGATTATGACAATGCAGGGTTGATAATTGGGGACCCCTCTGTCCCAGTCGAAGGTGTGCTCACTTGTTTGGATATTACAGAGCTAGTGCTAAACGAGGCCAAAGAGAGAAATTGTAACCTCATCATTGCACATCATCCAATCATTTTCAGACCTATGACCAGCTTGAATGGTAGGAACCATACAGAGAGATGTATCATCTATGCCATCAAGCAGCAGATAGCCATATATACGCTTCATACTAACCTCGACAATGTGTCTTGGGGGGTCAATCGAAAGATGGCACAAGTCCTAGGCCTTCATAACCTATCTGTTTTGCTTCCTAAGCCGGGCACTCTGAGTCAACTGACCACTTTTGTCCCCCAATCGGCTACCGACCATGTACTTCGGGCCTTGTATAAAGCAGGAGCGGGCTATATTGGTGATTATATCTACGATCATGTTGCAACGTCAGCAGCAGGCTTCAAGAAGCCTACTGCAATGGCGATGACTCATCCAGTAGTGGACAAAAAGCTCGAAAAAGTAGAGGAAAGTAAGGTAGAAGTAGTGTTCCCTGTACATCTGGAATCGTCCGTACTGCGAGCTTTACAGGCTGCCCATCCTTGTAGAGAAGCAGTCTATTACGTTCATGCACTAAAAAATACAGATGTTGGGGTAGGTTCTGGTATGGTAGGGGAGCTCTTTCAATCAATTAGTAGTCAGGCATTTTTGGAGTACCTTAAAGCCAAAATGCAGTTGACCTGTGTTAGGCACACGGCTCCCATAGCTCGTCCTATCAAGCGTGTGGCTGTGTGTGGTGGATCGGGAAGTTTTCTTGTCCATGCAGCCCTTTTGAAGCAGGTGGATGCGTTGGTAACTTCTGACATGAGGTATCATGATTTTTTCAAGGCTGAGGACCAGATTTTACTCGTTGATGTGGGGCACTACGAGAGTGAAGTAGGTACGAAAGCGCTGATCCGTACACTACTGTCTGAAAAATTTGTTAACATTGCAGTTCTCGAGTGTAGCACTGTGACCAATCCTGTGCACTACTTTTAACACGACTAACGATTGTCAACAAAGTACATGGAGGAAACCATTGAAAGAAAGCTTAATGCCCTGCTCGACCTGCAAGCTATCGACTGCGAATTAGACAAAATCGTCAAAATGAGGGGGGTGCTTCCTGAAGAGGTGGAAGATTTAGAGAATGAATTAGTCATCCTACAGACGCGTTCGATTAATATCCAGGAAGAGCTCTCTAACCTGGAGCAAGATATTGTCACCCAGCGGACGAAGATCAAGACGGTACAGGCCCTGGTTAAAAAATATGAAGAGCAGCAAATGGATGTGCGTAATAACAGGGAATATGATGCTATCACTAAGGAAATAGACCTACAGAAATTAGAGATTCAACTTGCAGAGAAAAAAAGTAGAGGTGCTTACGAGCAAATAGATAAGCAAAAACAAGTACTGGAGCAGTGCCAAAGAGCCGTAGTTGAGAATAAGCAAGCATTAACTGACAAGCAAGAGGCGCTGCATGCACTGATGGAGGAGAGCCAGGAGGAAGAGCAGAAGCTACACAAACGGCGTGTCAGGGTGATAAAAAATGTTGACGAGCAGCTCTTACAATCATATGACCGAATTCGGGCAAATGTTAGCAATGGACTTGCTGTTGTTGTTGTTACAAGAGAAGCTTGTGGGGGCTGTTTCAGTAAAGTGCCTCCCCAAAAACAGGCAGATGTCCAGGAAAAGAAAAGTATTATCATGTGTGAGCACTGCGGGAGAATTATTGCTGACGTCATCGTTGTAGCAGAACCAGAGGATGAATAAGTAGAGACTGTGCACACCTTCAGTGCCCATAGTAGCTGTTTCTGTAAGATCCGCTTCTGCCTAATCAGGAACCTTCTCTCTGCTAGGGGGCTATCTAGGAATGCCTATGAAGCTGTAGGGCCGGTCTGTTATTACCTTCGGAAGGGTGTGATGACAAGCCTCATGGTAGATCTGGTGCTGCTTTTTGTCTTCTGCGTGTTCAATACTGGCTTCTTTTTGCCTTCATCTTTTTTTTTAGATGGTTCATGGACGCTCGCCACGAGGTCGCTCTCTCCATAAGCTACCAGTACATTTTCTTGAGGGTGGAATTTTAGTCTCCGACCTCCTTAAACGTCTGTGCCAAAGACTGCTGTTTTTTCTACGACTCATACGCTTGCTACCCTGGCCTTGAGCGTATTATCTCCTAATAGCTTTTATATGTACCCCTTTCCACGCGGATGCACTTCGTGTAACTTGATATTCGAATTCATGCGCTTACAAGAAGTCATAACCTTTGCTATAGATTGTGTTAAATTGCCCATAATATGTAAGTATTAAAATACAAAGAGTACATCTATGGTTCTTCTATACCAGATATTAGGCGATGACCGTTTTGCCAGCTCCAGATAGACCAGAACGTGTCATCGTTTTGCATGACTTTTCCCCCATAGTGCAACAGACTCATTTTGGGTTACGTGTAGATTTTTACTTACTTCGCTTTACTTGTGTAGGTACATAGGGACCCAGTGGTGCAGTGATCAGTCTTCTCCTAGAGAGATGTGTCTGTCTTGCCCTAGCTTCGGCGCGGCTTGCTGGGCTCAGGGTGTTCGGTAGGATCAGGCCCTAGTTGAGTGATTTAACAGTCGTTTACTTAAACGTATAAAGTCGTGTATCCAAGCCAACAGAAAAAATATTCTTCAGAGGAGCTACAGGCATTTGAAGCGATGATTGTCCTTAAACTAGAGAAAGCGAATGATGAGCTTAAGAATACTCTGGAAGTCTTAGGCAGAAAAAAAGAAAATAGCACCGATAAAAACATCAAAATGCTTGAAGACAGTGCTGAAGTAGCTGAGCAAGAAAGTTTAGGTCAATTAGCGGCTAGACAAAGGAAGTTTATTGCTGAGCTAGAGGCTGCTTTTTTGAGAATTAAAAATGGTACGTATGGTGTCTGTATGGTGACAGGGGAGCTTATTGATAAAGAAAGGCTCAAAGTCGTGCCGCACACCAGACATTCCCTTGCTGCCAAACTCTCTGATACGCTTGTGGTTCGTTAAATATGTATAGTAGCTGGTAGGATAACCTTCTGGTCATGAGTTTTCTATAAAAAATTGTGGAGCGAGAGACACCTTCTAAGCAAATTAGGCTGAATAAATTTATCAGCCATGCGGGGGTATGTGCTAGAAGAGCGGCTGACATACTTATACAGTCAGGGCATATTACTGTTAACGGGAGAAAGGTAAACACGTTGGGGTATAAGGTCACCCCTCAGGATGTGGTTCACTACCGTAACCAAGTGTTAAAAACAGAGAAGCACGTATACATTCTACTCAATAAACCCAAGAACTACATCACTACCACAAAGGACGAAAAAGGGAGAAGGACAGTATTACAGCTTGTTCAACATGCTTGTCAGGAACGAGTTTATCCGGTGGGCAGGCTTGATTGTGATACGACTGGCCTGCTGCTTTTTACTAATGATGGGGCGCTCTCAAAGAAGCTAACACACCCTTCTAGTAATATCAAGAAGCTTTATCATGTTGTACTTGATAAGCCGATTAGTCAGGCGGATTGCGAGAAAATAAGGAGGGGTATAGTGTTAGAAGATGGTGTTGCATACGTAGACCAGCTAGAAATAGTAGGACAGGATCGTAGTAGCATTGGTTTGGAAATACACATGGGTCGCAATAGAATCATTAGGCGCATCTTCGAGCATCTACATTATGGAGTGATAAAATTAGACCGGGTTATGTATGCCCATCTCACTAAAAAAGATTTACCGCGTGGCAAGTGGCGCTTGCTTACTCAGCAGGAGGTTAAATACTTTAACCGCTATTAAATTACAGTCGACTAGGATAGTCGTTTTATGGGTTGGTACCTCAATAATGTCGTCAGGGGAATGTTTCCCAGCATGTTACATGTTCATCCATACCAATAAGGTAGGAGATACTGACTGGTAAATGTGCCAGTATTAGGTTTTACATAAGCTCAGCCTTCTGTTTAGTCAGAGAGGGGGCTTTGCCGGAGGTAAATTGGGGCAGTATGGTATTTACTAGATTGCAGGTTCCTATCTGCTAGCGTACAAGTAACGGAGTTCTCTTGTATGATCGACGTCTGGCAGGCGTACACTGTCATGAGCCACCGACTATCTCCGATTTTGCAAACAAACGTTGTGCGCTGTGTTTGACTCAATCACAATAATCTGCAATCAATAAGACGCTCGCTACTCTTTTATAGGGCTGTTAAGGGTGGGTACTTTTAACCAATTCATTGCCCCACGGGAAGGAGAGGTTTATTAGTCGCGTCTTAACAATCCGCCGGTCGTGTTTAGGACGTCTGCTGTAAGTACGTCTAGGAAGCACTAGCAGGGCTAACGCTCTGAACAGCAAGACCAAAAAATTACCGGCTATTGCTCTGAGTATCAGCATCAAGTTGAAGCCCATGCCTGCTAACAAGGCATGGTTCGTGTCACCGACACGCCCCTTGAGATAATTCCTGCCCAGCCTGTGCTCCCTCTTTAA
>JALOLY010000010.1 GCA_025455725.1 Amoebophilaceae bacterium
GTCATCAACACCCAATAGGATCCCTCAGGCGACTGCATGCCGAATTGTTCCTGGATGTCACTATCATAGTAGCGGTATTCTGTAGGGTAGCCTCCGCCTTTGGGATGCTGGATAAGCGTCCCGAGGAGGTTAAAGTTAAAAGGTTCGCCAGCTACTGTAGCCGGTATCAAAACCAACAAGTGTGTGTCTTTGACCGCTCTACCAGGCCAGAACGGGCAGGGCCCGTTGAGCGTGTCGACGATATGCGATGGTAGTGGTGGGGACGCCTCTACCTCGCCAAAGTAACGGCTCCATTCCTCAGCACCAAACGAGTGCAATAGGGCCGATGGACGGTAGCTCCGAGTGCCAAATTTGCGAAGGCACGATAGCCCCAATTCCACATCTTCTGCAGAACCAACAATAAGGACCAGACCCCTGGAGCAAAAACGACCCACCGTAACCGGTGATTTGTACCCCAATACATCTTCCAAGAGCTCCGCACAATACGTAGAAGTACTCAGAGTCTCCGTCGAATCGTCCAGAAATCCTTCATAAAGACGATGTCCACTACACACGTAGTGCGACAAAATAGCCGTCGACGCTTCCAGCACATGCGGCATCTCATAAGGAGGATAACACACACGAGAAGTCTGCGCAGTAATCAAGGCTTCTTGAGACGTGTAGGACTTGCTTCTGGTACCGGGAAGCACATCACGCGTCTGCAAGATCCAATAAGAATGGCTGGGATACACATCCCCCAACGATTCTTGTACCTCATCATCATACAAAAAGTACCGCGTGCTATGCCCACCCCCACGAGGATTTTGTGCCAACTCCCCTAGTAAATCCAAGGTAAAAGCCTTGCCGTCTACTGTAGACGGTATCAAGACCAACAGGTGCGTGTCTCTGACTCGCTTGCCAGGCCAGAACGGGCAAGGGCCTTCCAAGATTTCGTCCATGTCTGAGGGCAGACAGGGTGCCTCCCCCACTTCGCCAAAGTACTGGCTCCATTCCTTGGGGCCAAAGACGGAAATGGGGACTTCAAATGACGATTCCTGTAACAATGAAGAGCAATCCATTGCAGAAGTTTTAGCTACTTGAGCAGCAGACCTGAATGCAGGATTCGTATCCATCTCTTCAGATTTCATTGGGGAGGCTCGTTCCCGACTAGACATCGTATCAGGCCTGACGGTAAGATGATGTGTAGACGAAGCGACCTGAACCGTAGAAGTAATGACCAAAGACAGAGTTGCCGATACAGCTGTTGGCAGCTTACTCTGAGGCACATCAGAGTGCTCAGAGGCCTGTACATCTGGTACTGGAGCCTGGTGAATGGCTTGCGCATCATCGCCTATTTTGCGTGATTTCTTAAGTATAAAATCCTCAGAAGAAATCATCAGAAAGCTGGATTGACAGCTCTGTAGGCACAGACTACACAGCATCAAGGTTGCTATAAGACAATTCAATGAAGCAGGGTACATCGTCAACGCGTTGGCTGTGGGTGAAGTCTTTTGCCTACAGCGCCATACTGGGCAGAAAAAGTACGCTGTGGCCACCTCGCTCAAAATGCAGTCGAATTTTGCAAAACCACAGCTTTTACCATGTAATAAGCGACGCGTAACGATAAGCCCTAACCGCATGACAACAGCTCGCGACATGACGCGCCTAACCATAGTTGAAGCAAAAAACGTATCCCTAGCCTAGTAATTGAAACAGACAGAAAGCAGGGCAGCCCGCCCTATCAGTATTGGAAACCCACGGCAAGGCCACGACGAGGCATCGGCCCCGTGTGGCGGAATTGCCATCTCGCTCCCCACAAAAAGCCGCCTCACGGCAAGTACACCAAGTTCGAAAGACTAAAAGGGTCGCGCCTCCAAAGGCTAGGTGCTAGAACTTCCTGAGACTCGCCACGCCGTCGGAGTCGTCGTCAACGCTGTAGCTGCTGACATAGAATCCTCCGGAGGAAAAGCCTCCAACAACAACAGGGTAATCGCTTCTTCTATTTGCTAACAGCTCTTGGCACCGTGTGTGAGTCCATGGATTATCTGTGTAGAGACGCTCTCCACTACACACGTAATGTGATAAAATAGCGGTGGCTGCTTCTAAGGCACCAGGCAACTTGTAAGGAAGGCCCGTGCGACCTTCGTACCGAGCAACTAAGGCCTTTTGAGTTGCATAGGTCTCTCCCCTACTACCCTCAAGTACATCACGCGTCATCAAGATCCAATAAGAATCCTCAGGCGACTGAGCACCAAACCGTTCTCGGACATTGACATTATAGTAGTCGTACTCTGTAGAGTAGCCTCCGCCCTTGGGGTTCTTGACAAGCTGCTCGAGGAGGTTTAAGCTGAAAGGCTCACCACTTACCGTAGCTGGTACCAAGACCAACAAGTGTGTGTCTTTAACTTGCTTCCCGGGCCAGAACGGGCAAGGGCTGCCCAAAATCTCATTGATGTCTGATGGCAGGCAAGGCTCTTCCCCCACCTCCCCGAAGTACGCCCTCCATTTCTCCGCTCCAAAGGCCTGAGAGGGGATCGTTGCCACAGCCGAGGGTCCTTGTAGGCAAACACCCTGCTGTTGTAGCTGTTGTAATTGTTCAAACGAAACGCACCTACTTGATCGGGATCGCAGGGAGGCTTGTTCAGGGGACTGAGTATCCTCCTGATCGGCTCTTCCTGAAGCAGAAGGGCTGTGCGCCTCCCCTCTCGACAAACCTGACCTACTTGTGTAGACATACGGTACTGGGGGCGCCGCGGGGGACGTATGAGGAGTGGATAGTACACGCATACGAGACTGCGGTGACCACACACTTTGCCCTTGCAATGCATCAAGAGATACTTCGATACCGCCACCTCCTGAGCTGGCCACGGGGAGCGTACGCTCGTGCTCACGGGGCATGACGTCGGGTACAAGCACCGCTTGACGCTGGCCTCCCTGCTGACTCAACGAAACACACTCACCAGCAGCAGCAGCAAGAGATGACGACGTCTCTAAGATTGGAACCGCAGCCAAAACTGGTAATGCGGCGGCTGGTTCGGCCAAGGACACACTGCCCAATGCATCTACGTCGCGCACATCGGTACGTGAAGCAACAAGAGCAGGCGCACCTGACGACGAGGCCTCGCCCAACCCCCGCACATGGTTGCCTGTCGTTTGGCCGCCCTGCCTGGGCGAAGGTTCGTCAACAATTGCGTGCAGACCCGATCTGCAACTCTGCAACAATAAGCCACATAGCACGGCTGCTGCCATTAGGCGATTCAACAAAGAATGAAACATGGTCAAAGAAGTTAGGTGAGACATTCAGCACGTGCCGCCACACAGCAGAGTACCGCAAGCCGCGGGTCTTCGGTTTCCGAGGTTTTGGCAATTTTCTCAAATTGAGGTTTCCCGTGCAATAGGGAGATCATGACGAAAATTTTACAAAATCGAATAAAACATGCCCACAGGGCAACACATTCAAGTGCAATCGCAACAAAAGACACATCCCATCTCTTCGGTATACCATCACCAGGCACATGTCAAAGAGTAAAGGCCATCCTTGGGGTACCTACTGCACCTGCTTTCTTTGGAGAGAGAAAAGTCATAGTGGCACTTACTCTAGCCCGAGCATGTGCAACGATAGACAATCCCTTGCGTGCGCCTTAGCTTGCACCACCATAACCAGGAAAGTCTTGGGAACGGCTAATGTACCACAATCTTGTGACTCCTTGACTTAGAAAAAACACCCTTTTCTCCTTCACACTACCCAAAGGACTTGCTGTTCATGACAAAGTTTTGAAGATTGCTAAAGATGCGTAGGGTACAAAAGTAATGTCCCCATCCGTCTGATTTTCTGTACAATTTCGGCAACCATGCCATCAATCAGCTTATCCTATTGTAGGGCTCCTAGTGTCATTAAATTTAGAATAGCTGGTGGTATGATCCAGGCAGCATGCCCAAATTCCATTCTGCATCCACAACGATAAGCAGTGGGGATAAAGCAGCCTATTAGCAGCAGTTAGTGAACATTACTCAGTGAAGAGGAATACGATAAAAAATTAAGTCTTTTCATGCTATAACATTGAATAAGTGCTTGGATAACGCTATAATGGGTTCTGTCCCTATGGGGGCATGTGCCTCCACCAGAGAGTGCTGTGCGGCGCGCTGTTATTCAGATGAACTTTGGTAGGGGGCGCATTCCCTCAACTCTTCTTACGGCTCCTTACGATAATCAATGAGAGCGGAGGCGGGGGTTAGTATGCCGACCAGCATCCCCAACGAAAGACAGAAAGTAAGCTTTCATGCAGCATGTGTGTTCATGGTATCGACTCTTACATCTTAAGGCGTGTGACTACGCTCTATTGCCAGACCAAGGGTAAGACCATCAAGCCGAAAATTTAGTCCCATGCGATCACTCAACCTACCTACTTTTGCATACAAGGTCCAGACTTCTCAGGCAGGTCACCAAATTTTTGACGTGGTACGTAGGAAATATGTGAAACTGACACCCGAGGAGTGGGTGAGGCAGCATTTTTTACATTATTTGATTGGTCACCTTGCTTATCCGAAATCGTTATTCAGTTTAGAGAAGAGTGTAGGGTGTAACCACCTCCGACGTCGGCCAGATATAGTGGTGTATAACCGTGTGGCAAGACCCTTAATGCTTGTAGAGTGTAAAGCCTCCAACACTAACATCGGCCATGGGACTTGGAGGCAAATAGCACGCTACAATGCTTATTTCAATGCCCAACTGTTGGTTATTACCAATGGGGTCAGGCACTTTTGCTGGCAACTAGACTATGTGCGGGGCAAACATACACTACTAGAAGAAATTCCCTGTTTCGATACGCTCGCTGCAAGCTAAGTATCCAAAACGCAGGTACGAGCCGGGGCACGTTTGTTGAGGCATCAAGTACTCCTAGGTTACCTTTCGTACCACGAACAAAAAGAATATTTTATGGCATTAGCCACAAAAAAGTACATAGAAACGCACCAAGACCGTTTTTTGGACGAGCTGATGGATTTTTTGCGTATTCCTTCTGTGAGCACCTCAAAAGAATATGCTACGGAGGTACACAAGGCCGCAGCATTTGTTAAACAAAAGCTATCAGAGGCAGGTGCCGATAAAGCTATGCTGATTGACACCCAAGGATACCCTTTGGTGTATGCTGAGAAGACGGTCGATGCAAGCCTACCCACCGTGCTTGTTTATGGACACTACGATGTACAGCCAGCAGATCCTTATGAGCTTTGGGAAACGCCGCCTTTTGAACCCGTCGTGAGAGAAAATAAAATCTATGCCAGAGGGGCTTCAGATGACAAAGGCCAGGTGTATCTCCATATCAAGGCATTGGAAACTATGCTGGCTACTCAGCAGCTACCTTGCAATATTAAATTTTTGATTGAAGGAGAAGAAGAGAGTGGCTCTGAAGGGCTTACTCGCTTTCTTGAGAACCAGAAAAATGTGGCTTTGCTCCAGTCAGACGCTGTGCTTGTCTCAGATACTACCCTGTTATCTCTGGAACAGCCTTCGCTTACCATAGGACTAAGAGGTATCATTTATTTGGAGATAGAGGTGACGGGGCCTAACAGAGATTTACACTCCGGTGTTTATGGTGGCGCAGTGGGTAATCCTATCAACATACTCTGCCAGATGATTGCTGCACTGCAAGATGAACACCACCGCATTACTATTCCTGGCTTTTACGACCGTGTGGCAGTGCTTCCAGAGCAAGATCGACAAGCGTTGGCCAAAATCCCTTTTGTGCTCTCTGATTATCAAAATGCTTTGGGTATAAAAGCCGTGGCGGGTGAGCATGGTTATAGTACCTTGGAGCGTACTGGCATTAGGCCTGCTTTAGACATCAACGGCATTTGGGGCGGTCATGTAGGTGAGGGTGGAAAAACAGTTTTACCCTCGAAAGCACACGCTAAACTCTCCATGCGCCTTGTACCTCATCAAGAAGCACGGGAAATTGTTACTCAATTCACTAAATACTTTACTGCACTAGCTCCCAAAGGCATCACGGTTGAAATAAGGGTAGTACATGGCAATAGCAATGCAGTGGTCGTTAATGCCGACTCTGTAGCTTTGCAGGCAGCTATCAAGGCCTTTGAAGAGGTTTGGGCAAGAACACCGCTGCTAACAAAAGATGGAGGCAGTATTCCTATCATTTCACAATTCAAAGAGGTATTGGACCGTGATATTGTGCTGATGGGCTTCGGCCTTGATTCAGATGCTATTCACTCGCCTAACGAACATTTTGGAGTAGCTAATTTTTTCAAGGGTATTGATACGGTGATTGCCTTTTACAAGTACTTTACCTCCCTTCATGCATAGTGACTATCTATCCTTTCCACACGATGTGCAGTGTAAGGATTGGTTTTTTTAGAACGACAAGCTATATTTGTCCTTGTTTTTTGCTGCCGCGGTTTGTACTTCGAGCCGTGCATAAAAGGAAAAAACCGAGTAACCGATCTGGGGAATTAGCTCAGCTGGCTAGAGCGTCTGCCTTGCACGCAGAAGGTCATCGGTTCGACTCCGATATTCTCCACTTCACTTGTGCATAGCTGTTAGAGACTGGTCTTTTATGCTAAGGCCTCTTCTTAGGGAGTGCATTCCTCACTTGTTGTGAGGGGGTTGTCAGTGTCCTGTACATGAGATGTACCAAGATCCTTGTTGCGACCCTTACGAATAGCAGGGCAGCTGTGTACGAGGCACTTCCTCTTTGATTTTTTACCACAACCAGCGTCTTGCGTCTCCGGGCCCAGTAGGCATGCTCATAAGGTTTCGTTGCGTTAACATGCCTTTGAGTGGTACCCACACCACGGCCAGGTTGGTCATTTGAGATGCTCCATCGATCCCCCCAGAAGTCTAGTGTTCATGGTTTTCCACCCGCTGTCGCTGGCGTAGAGGGCCACTAGTGAGTTACACCTCTCCTACGCTTGCTCTTTTGCCTAGCCAAAAACGAGCAAGTACCTCCTAAGATCCCGTTAACATTACTCGGCAATGCTGGCTCTGTACTCATATCACTGAGTGATCCGTCTAAGCAACCTTTGCCAAATGGTACCCAAAGTGTCTGTATAGTTTTCTGAGATGTATGGCAAGCACGCAATTGTTCGGTCTTCGTCGGCCATACCAATTGACAGCATTGCACCAAGCATAAGCACGATGGCTACGAAGTACCGCGCTTGCGTGAGCCAGCACACAGCGATTTTAAAATTTGAAGAAAGAAGCACCCTGCAGAGGCATGACCTGCCTCTATGATAAACAATACCAACGCATGCGCTCCTGCCTGATAGCAGCAACATGGCGCTACGAATACGCGCCCCCCCTTAGAGAACTGGGCCGTTCAAAAAGCGGAACAAAGCGCTTAAATATCCCCTAAGAAGGCTTTTCAATAAGGATGTTATGGTTGGTATATATACAGATATCTGCTGCCACTACGAGACTCTCTCTAACCATCTCCTCTGCACTCAAGTGCGGAGCATGCTTTTTGAGGGTCACAGCTGAAGACTGTGCATACATACTACCAGAGCCTACTGCAGCAATTTGGTTATCAGGCTCTATGACATCTCCTGTTCCAGAAATAATAAGCAATTCTTCTGTGTTAGCCACCACCAGCATGGCTTCTAAGCGCCTCAGGTAACGATCCATACGCCAATCTTTGGCGAGTTCAATGGCAGAGCGTTTCATATTGCCTGCGTAGCTCTGTAGCTTTTCATCAAAACGTTCTAGCAATGTGAATGCATCTGCCGTAGAACCAGCAAAGCCCGCTACAATTTTACCATCTAATAGCTTTCTAAGCTTCCTGACGTTGCTTTTGGCGATGGTATTGCCTAGGGTAGCTTGTCCATCCGCACCAATAGCAACCTCACCATTGTGTATGATAGCAAGTACTGTTGTTGATTTAATGTGAGTCATGTTATCAGATTGACGGGCTGTTTACGTAACGGGGCAACTTACGGAGCTAGTTCGTTAATGAACCAGCATTCTTATTGGATCTTCCAGTAGTGCCTTGAAAGTTTGCAAGAAAGAGGCTCCCACGGCCCCATCCACTGCTCTATGGTCACAAGATAGGGTTGCTTTCATGACATATCCAGGCATCACAACGCCACACCTCACAACCGGCACTTGTTGGATCTCGCCAATGGCGAGGATACAGGCTGCTGGAGGATTCACAATGGCAGCAAAAGACTCGATACCCAACATGCCCAAGTTGGAAATGGTAAATGTGCTCCCCTCTAGTTCCTTTGGCCTTAGCTGTTGCTCATTTGCTTTTTGAATGAGCGCTTTTGTCTCTACTGCAATATGCGCTAACGATTTGCTGTCAATAAAATGTAATACAGGGACTACTAGCCCCCCCTCCACTGCTACGGCTATACCCATATGGATGTGCTTGTTGTAGCGTATTGCGTCCTGGCGCCATGCCACATTGATAGCTAGGTGCTGCCTGATAGCCACGGCTGCTGCCTTAACAACGATGTCATTAACAGACACTTTGACCCGTGCATATTCGTTGATACTGGGACGTACAGCCACTACTTGATCCATAGCTATGTTAACAGTCAGATAGAAATGGGGGGCATTCAATTTACTATCTGTCAGACGCTTGGCTATAGCCTTGCGCATGTTTGAAACAGGAATATCTTCGTACTCCTCTTTACCTACCACAAAAGGCAGGGTAACGTTAGGTAAGACTTCTTTGAATCGAGGAGTGACCATGACATTTTCCACATCGCGCTTGATAATACGCCCCCCCTCCCCGGTACCCCGAATGTCGGCTAGTGCATAGCCTTTTTCTTTCGCCATTTTTTTAGCTAATGGTGAAGCCAGTATACTGGGTGGGGAGGGGAGTGGTGTATGTCCTGAGGTTGGTATTGTACTGCGCACTGGCGTCACTGGCGGTGCTAATGCCATACCCTCCCCTTGCTGCTCGGGCAGTTGCTTGGTAGCTCCCAACAGCGTCGTAATATCCTCTCCTGGTTTGCCAATGATGGCAAGCACAGCGTTGATGGGTACGGTCTCTCGTTCTTTAGCCCCGATGTATAGCAAAGTGCCATCTTCATAGCCCTCCAGTTCCATCGTGGCTTTATCTGTTTCTATCTCTGCCAGTATATCTCCCACTTTCACGGCGTCCCCTACTTTTTTCAACCAAGTGGCAACAACTCCTGCTTCCATGGTGTCACTCATCTTCGGCATTCTGATCACCTCAGCCATAGTACACTCTCATTGAACGTTAAAAATAGGGTATAACGAAGAAAATGAAAACCAGCAGTCATCGGCTGGCTACCCTTTTGAAATTTCTTGGGCACAATGAAATTGTTTCAAAATCTCATCGGAGCTGGTGCTTAACACTATGCTTTTGAGCCACATAGTAGCAAAGCCATCTCAAATTGTTGTGTCCTTGGAACCCAATCCATAGATGACTTCCTCTATCCATTACATCGCAACACCCAAAAAGTACATCTACGGCCCATCAACTCCATTATAGACTAGCAACACCAAGATGCATCTTGCTAGAAAAATACTCCACTACAAAACCTTGCTTCTCTGCTGCGCCCCTTGAGATATACCAAGGACTCTAAAAGTATCGAATTCTCATCTGCTTTTAACCCCATTGCAATCAAAAATAAGCAGGTATCAAGAAAAAAGAGGTGGGCTATCTTTGAACTAAGCCATGGCTCCGAGGAGATGGAGGACTCTTGTGGAAGCGCAACCCATCAAAAAATTCACCAGTACAACCAGATAAATATTCCTCAAAGAGTAGGTTAAATTTGAAAACTGCGCTTACATGCCCCCCATACTCAAGTCGAATAAAAGAGTGCCTTTTCTCTGTTCTATCTTATAGTTATACCGTACTCCTAAAGATAACTGAGGCAAGTTGAGGAAGTTCAAAAGATGACAGTCTGCTAACAATCCCATATAGACTTCGTTTTTGCACTGCGTGGCATTTTTGATTTTTTGTTTTCCAAAACGTCGGAACGTATTATGACCTCCGTGGGTACTGTGGGGAGGGCATACGGCTACATACTCTTTATCGTATATCCTACTTTCACATTGAAAGTGGTAGCCAACTTTAGCATGAAAGCGCTTTAGATAAAGCCAATAACCTACGCTCCAGTCGGGGTAACCGAGCGGAAAGGCATACATCACACTGGCATATGGCATCTTCCTCCACAATTTCTCTATGACGCTGAAAACGCCTGGTTTAGATGCTCTAAGCTGGTTCCTGCACTGTACCGCATCACCTGTTAAAATGTGATATTCGTAGCCTCCACGCAAGCAGAATGCATGATGCCTGGCAAAGCCCGGGAAATACAGGAGTGCACTGATAGCAGCCGGAGCCTCTAAGTATGGTCCAGTCCCTCCATAGAGCACGTGTTGGTATGTTACGGTGAGTTGCTGTTGCCAAGAGTGGCAGATATCCCGAGGACTTGCTTTATACTTCCTGCTAACGCGGCCCTCGTAAGCTTGTGTGTACCGAATTCCACAGGCGTCATGGTTTAGTTTGCCTGTGGTGTCTAGGGAGTATTCGTGGGTGTACTGGCCGTGTTGCGTAGTCCAAGGTGCTTTTAGCTGTAGGGACAACATGCGGTGGTATGTCAATCCTTTTTGGTAATTGCCCTGGAGCTCGCCTGTGAGGCTGATGATAGGATACCAAGCCCGGCAGGTGAGTTTTGCCGAAGCGGTACCAGATTTATTTTTGAAATCTTGTAAATAGTCTATTTCTAGCTCTGTCGTACCCAGTAAGTCTTTAGACTGCAAGACATTGAATAGCACTTGCTGCAGCGTCCCTGTGGGGTATTTAGGATCTTCGTTATTCCACTTAATATCTTTAACACCGAACCAACTGTGTACATTGAGCCAATATCTTTGGGGATAGTAGCGTTTAATAGGGTATGTATGATTAGGGACATGCTGCAGCACATTGATATTCCCTTCCTGTTGCACGAGTGGTGTGTGGTAGTCTACAGACCTATCTTCAACTTGTGCCAAAGGGACCCACTGTGTCGGGTCAAGAGGCATCTTTACCACATCCATCCCATCCTTCGTAAAATCATTAAAGATGAGCCAGCGACCATCTGCTGAAATGGTAGGATTGTAAGCACCATATTTTCTGGACGTCACCTGATATCGCTGACATGTGGCAAGATCGATGGCATAAATGTTGTCGATCCCGCTGTAATTACTATGGTAAAATACGTACCGTCCTTGCATCGTAGGACAAGCTAGGTGCTCGGTTGTGTAGGGCAACAGATCTTGTGTTGTGCCTGTAGCAATATCAATGAGTGCAATGGTTACCTTGGACTTCACGCTTTTTACTACGACAATTTTTTTGCCTGTTTCTGACCACTGCGGCGTTAGGTAGTAATGGTTGTCAGGATTCGGAAGGCGCTGCAGTATTTTACCGGTTTTAGCATCCAAAATCACTAATTGGTGGTTGTAGCCCTCATCGCTTTCAAAGGCAACAATTTGGGTAGCGTCGGGAGACAACGCCGCTGCGCTATACCTGCTTTTTTTTGTGAGTGTCTTGAGTCGCTTGGTTTGGATATCGTAATGTTGTATTACACTATAAGAGCGATTCTCCCGGATAACATCCCGAATTTCTTCTACCCATACGATTTTATTTTGTGCCGCTGAGAAGCCAATACGCACATCGATGCTACCATGCGTCCGTATTTTACGGAGAAGCTGCTTGCTCACTATGCTTACGAACTGTGGGACCATGTTGATACCCGATTTAAGCACAATAACCTCCCCATCCTTGCCTAGCTGTGGAAAAGCATAATCTGTATAGTCTGTATTGTTTCTTGGATTCAGTCTTATTGCTGGAGTAAGCCGAAGGTTGCTCAGTTGCTCTTGCCACAAGGTCTTGAGTTCCTGATTGGCTTCCTCGTAAATTTGCAGTAAACTCTTTCCAGTAATTTTTGCGATGGTAGTATGAAATAGTCTAGGCGAGGTAGTTCTGTGAAAAATATCTGCCAGTATACCAGGACCATATTTCCTCCGTAGATAGGTTGTGAGATAATAACCCATTTTATACTCGTCGGGGATTTGATCTTTGAAAGAGCCACGGAATTGTTGGTAATAACCAAAGCCCCCGCGTTCTAACAGGTTGGCTCTGTAAAGACATGAGAAGCTAGACATACGCCCCCTGCCACTTGAGGTCAATGCTGTCTCGGTACCTACTGCATCGCCTTCCCAGAACCATTTGGGGATATTAAGGCTGGAAATCCCCATTAAGAAATAATCGCCCCCTAGCCAGTAAGCCAGTTGATTAAAGTTTTGCTTCAACTTTGTATACTGCGCAACGTGCCTCAACTCGTGTACCGCTAGCAGACTCAGCCAATCATTGGTCCCCAGGAGGTTGTAATCCTGAGGAGGGAAAGCAGAAAACTCTATTCTACGCGGCATAAGTTCCAAAAAACCTGTAGAACGAGCTCTTTGATTTCTGAGTAGAAGCGTAATTCGAGTGGGCTTAATTCCTAATGATTGGTGAACTGGCCCGTACAGGTGCTCTAGCGTGTTGGCCATCCGCTGTGCTTCTCGACTGATGTTGCCTTTGAAGATAATATCGACATTGGGCGTGCGTATGCGGTACCAATGCGTCGGATCAAGTGACTGGCCCCACAGCTGCGTATTTACGATGAGCACTAGAACAACGCTGAAAACTAAGGATAAACAGGCTGGTTTGTTCATGGTATGGGGATATGCGCAGCACATTGAACCTGCAAACTTATTTGGGCACGAGTCTGTATAGAATGATTCCTAGAATAGAAAAAACAATGTTAGGCATCCAAACAGTCAAAAGAACATGCGTGCCCTTAGCTTCTGCAAATCCTTTTGCGAACAGAAAACAGGCGACATATACGAAGGCAAGAATAAAGCCTACCGCAAGCTGCAAGCCAATGCCTTTTCTTGTCTTGCGTGCCGAGACCACAACACCCATAAAAGTCAAAACAACCGCCGCAAAAGGAGACATGTAGCGCACATACTTGTCGGTCAAAAAGATATGTACATTGTCTGCTCCTTTACTTTTCAGGGCCTCAATTTGGGTGTTTAATTCAGGCAACGTTAGTGTTTCATGTAGGTTCGGATTCATGTTGAAGTCATCAGGGCGAATATTCAAAACCACGTTCAGGATCTTCCCGTGTTGGATGTGCTCTTCTATGCCCTCCATTTTTCTAATTATCCAATCTTGCAGCTGCCATTGCTCTTCTTCCTGCAGCCATTGTATACTTCTGGCCGACAGTTTCTCGATGAGCTGATTGTCCCTGATAGTCTCTATGGTCACATTCGTACCTGATTGGTTGTAGGTACGATAATGTTCTACGTAGAAATAGCGATCTGGCGGCATTCTAATATGGAGATGTTGCGCATTATTGTAATAAAATTTAGTAATGTATTCTGTTTCAAACGCTACCCGCTTCATATTGGCTTTGGCGAGAATCCAGCCCGTTAGTACGAAACTACAGAGTGTAATAGCCGCAGCACCTGCCAAGTACGGAGCCAGAAAACGCAAAAAGCTTACCCCGCTGCTCATAACAGCAATAATCTCTGTACGTTGTGCAAGCCTAGAGGTTACAAATACTGTCGTGACAAATACACTGATCGGTGTAATAAAATTAATGATAAAGGGTACATAGCCATAGTAGTAGTAACCGAGTATCTCCTTATACTCTAGTTTATGCTTTACAAACTGTCCATTCTTCTCGGTGAAATCGATCAATGTAATGATTGCAGTAAGCGTCAGCAGGATAAACAAAAAAGAGTACGAAAATTTCTTGAGTATGTACCGGTCCAGTAGTTTCATGACAACGCCTATATTTTTGCCATAAGCACTTTGATAATTTTGTCCTTCCAAGCCTTAAAAGTACCTGCCACAATATGTAACCGTGCTTGCCTGACGAGCCACAGGTAAAAAGTGAGGTTATGCACACTCGCGATCTGAACACCCAACAGCTCCCTAGAGCGAAACAGATGATGCAGGTAGGCCTTGGTGTAATAAGTGCTCACATATCCACCTAAATGTTCGTCGATAGGAACAAAGTCTGTTTTCCATTTGTTGTTTTTAATGTTAACTATGCCTTGGGTGGTAAAGAGAATACCGTTCCTACCATTGCGGGTAGGCATCACACAATCAAACATATCTACGCCGATAGCGATGCATTCTAACAAATCCTGTGGCGTACCCACTCCCATCAAATAACGAGGCCTGTGAGCAGGCAAAATAGCACATACCCATGCTGTTACTTCGTATAACATGCCATTAGGATGACAAACACCACCAATGGCATTGCCTGCACGGTCTTCAGCTGCAATGATTTCAGCGGATTGCCTCCTAAGGTCTTTGTAAATACTGCCTTGTACAATGGGGAAGAACGTTTGGTAGTGATTATGTTCGGTGATAGTGGCGTCGAAATGATCCACACCACGTCTGAGCCACCGGTGTGTGAGGCCCATAGAGCTCTTGGCATAAGCATAAGAACAAGGGTGCGGGGTACATTCGTCCAAGGCCATGATGATGTCAGCACCGATACTACGCTGTATATCGACAGCACGCTCTGGCGTAAAGGTGTGTTGGGACCCGTCTATATGTGACCTGAAAGTAACACCTTCTTCGGTAAGCTCTCTACGCTGTGCCAGCGAGTACACTTGATAACCACCGCTATCTGTCAGAATAGGCTTGTTCCAGCCCATGAACTGGTGTAGTCCACCAGCTGTCTCCAGTATCTCTAGCCCGGGTCTTAGGTAGAGATGGTACGTATTCCCTAAAATTATTTCAGCTTGTATGTCTTCTTGCAATACTTTTTGGGACACTGCTTTGACCGTTCCTACCGTTCCCACAGGCATAAAAATGGGCGTGTGGACGGGGCCCCGATGCATGGTGATTACACCTGCACGGGCTTGAGAATGGGGGTCCACATGTTGCAGTTCAAAATGCACGCCGTAGTATCCTAAGGATCTTCTAATAAGACAAAGGTAGGTTTGAAAAACCCTATTTGGAAGAGGGGCGCATCAACAAGCTTAGAAATGCGCCTTGAGTAAAGCCGCTTTCTTACTACCTATTTGTTGCGCCAAATCTGTTGCACTCGCCTCTTTAATGTTTTTGACAGATTTGAAGTGCAACAGCAGTTTGTCAATTGTTTTGGGTCCTATGCCAGGAATAGCTTCTAGCTCACCTTGGAGACTAGCCCGACTTCGTTTCTTTCTATGAAAGGTAATAGCAAAACGGTGAGCCTCATCGCGTAGCCGCTGAATGAGCTTCAGAGACGCAGATTGTTTGCTGATGTGAATGGGGTAAGCATCTCCTGGACAATAAATTTCTTCTAGTCTTTTAGCAATACTGATGATCGGCACCTGGTCATGGATGTTTAGTGCTTTAAGAGACGCCACGGCCGCGTTGAGCTGGCCTTTCCCACCATCAATCACGATCAAGTCTGGCAAGCTCTTTTTTTCCTCTATCAGCCGCTTATACCGCCTATGCACGACCTCGTTCATCGAAGCAAAGTCATCAGGGCCTGTGACTTTCTTGATGTTGAAATGACGGTACTCACTTCTGGCAGGCTTTCCGTCCCTAAAGCATACCATAGCAGCTACGGGATGGTTACCTTGTATGTTGGAGTTGTCGAAGCACTCGATGTGTAAGGGAAGGTGCTGAAGCTGGAGGTCTTGTTGTAACAACAAGAGTATTTTGTTAGCTTTTTCTTGATAGCGCTCATTTTTAATGAACCGTTCTTTCTTGTAAAACAGAGAATTTTTAACGGCTAGCATGACGAGCTTCTTTTTGTCTCCTATTTGGGGGACAGTAAGTGTCAGCGTGTCAAGACTGATCGATAGCGGCAGATTGGTAAGCACTTCCGTGGCCTCACTACGGTACTTTTCTCTAAAATGAAGGATCGCAAGAGGCAGTAAATCACTGTCTGCTTCTTCCAGCTTTTTCTTGAGTTCTGTGGTCTGCGTGAAGGTAATTGCGCCGTTTTTGATTTGTAGGTAGCTCACAAAAGCGGACTGCTCGCTTGATACTATGCCAAACACATCCAAATCACCAACCTTGGGGTTGATAACTAGGGACTTGACTTGATACGTTGTCAGGGCGTCTAGTTTTTCTTTAAATGTCTGTGCTTCTTCGTAGGCCTGTGATTGAGCAGCCTGGTACATCTTCTCTCTGAGGTCTTTTTTAACAGCATGCAAGTGCCCTTTCAGCAGATATGTTACTTGGGCAATATCTTGGTTATAAGACACTTCTTCTTGCAACCCCTCGCAAGGACCTCTGCAGTTGCCTATATGGTATTCTAAACAAACTTTGAATTTTCCTTTACTTACGTTAGCTGCTGTTAGGTTGTACGTACATGTACGTATCGGATACAATTGTTTAATCAGTGCTAAAATGCGATACATCGCCCGCAAATCAGTAAAAGGGCCATAATACTGACCCAGTTGGGGCGATACTTTGCGGGTAGAGATGACTCTCGGAAAGCGTTCCTTGGTGACACAGAGATAGGGATAAGTCTTGCCATCTTTAAGAAGAATATTGTAGCGAGGCTGATTCTGCTTAATCAAATTGTTCTCCAGCAGCAGGGCTTCATATTCAGAATTCACAATGGTAAATGCAATGGTTGCTATTTCAGCCACCATCCTACGAGTTTTGAGATTGTGCTGTTTGGCGTTGTTAAAGTAACTACTAACCCTTTTTCTTATATCCTTGGCCTTCCCTACATAGATAAGTACGTCTTGTCTGTTGTAGAAACAGTACACACCGGGCTGAGTAGCGAGCGAGCGAATACTTTCAGGTGTGTATTTTGTTGCCTCCATACTGATTGTATAATAAGCATAGTACACGCGCTCTGGGGGCCGTTTCGATGCCCAGAAGCACTTGCTCAGGCGCTTCACAAAAGAAGAATGACGCAGCTAACAAAAGTAGCAACAGCACAACAGACAAGGCTAGGACACCTCCGGGAAAAACTAAAGTCTAGAAAATCTCATTGACATCTAGCTCTGTATCTACACTATCTTCCTCCGGCATTACTTCTTCTTGCTTCTCCTCCTGGGCTGGCAGTCTGTCTTGGGTTTCTTCGCGCTGCATGGGTATGTCTAGGTCGATTGGCTTGTCATAATTGAGAAGAGGCCCTTTTTCATAGGGAAGTTCGGGGTCTGCATAGATACTCATCATAAATTTTTCCCATATAGGCCTGGCTGTACATGCCCCACTCCCTAGAGATAAATCCCTAAAATGGATACACCGTTCTTCTCCACCTACCCAAACGCCAACACACAAATCTCTAGCCATGCCCACAAACCATCCATCTGATTGATTAGACGTGGTACCCGTCTTCCCACAAATCTCATTGTTTTCTCTAAGCTCCCGTTTAATACCTCTGGAGGTACCGCCTTGCTCTTCTATGGTGCCTTTGAGCATGTGTATCATTAGATAAGCTGTTTTTTCACTGATCGCCTCTCTTTTTTGCGGCACAAACGATTCAAGCACCCGACCATTCTTATCTTCAATACGGGTGATAAACAAAGGGGCTGTCCAAACACCCCTATTCATGAAAGCACTATAAGCCCCCACCAGCTCATAGATAGACACATCACCGGCTCCTAGGCACAGGGCGGGCACTGGGTCCAGGGGGCTATTAATACCCAGCCTTTTGGCATAATCTACGACCAATGCCGGGCCTAACTGCTTCATCAAGTAAGCTGTAATGGAATTCACGGACTGTGCCATGGCTCGGCGCAGGGTCATTTTTTTACCTGTGTACTCCTTGTTCCAGTTTCGAGGTGTCCAGGTAGGAGGATCGCCAGGCACGCTGAAAGTGACAGGTGCGTCTACTACTTCTTGCCAGGGCATGTAGCCGTTGTCAATAGCAGCCGCATATACGATAGGTTTGAAGGCAGAACCAGGCTGCCGCTTGCCTTGCATGACATGGTCATATTGAAAGTGCTTGTAGTTGATGCCCCCTACCCAAGTCTTGATATGTCCTGTATGCGGGTCCATGGCCATAAACCCTGCATGCAGCAGCTTTTTATTGTATCGCATCACCTCTACGGGGCTCATAACGGCATCAATTTCACCTTGCCAAGAGAATAGCCGGGTAGCAACTGGAGTGTGCATCAGAGCATCGATCGTGTTATTATCTGCTCCATACTCTTCCACCAGCTGTTTATAATAATCTGTTTTTTTAACTGCCGTTTCGATAAAATTCTCAATCTCGTTACCCTGTTGATCAACCCATGGGTCGCGCCCTTTCCAATGCTGCTCAAAGCGCAGCTGTAACGTTCGCATGTGTGTCTCGACAGCCTCCTCGGCATATTTTTGTAGACGACTATCAATCGTCGTGTGTATTCTTAAGCCATCTTCAAACAGGTCATAGCCATTCTTGTGTGCCCATTGCAACAAAAAGTCGCGAATGGCAGACCGGAAATAAGTGGCTAAACCCCTGTTGTGGTCTTCTACTTGGTATGCTAACACTACAGGCTGCTGTTGAAGTAGTACATAGTCTTCTTGTGAGAGAAACTGATGTTTGTAAAGCTGTGCTAGTACTGTGTCTCTTCTTTGGCGTGCCCTTTCTGGATACTTTATCGGACTATAGTAGGAGGGAGCTTTCAAAAGTCCTACTAACAACGCTGCCTGTTCTATGCTAAGCGCGTCAGGTGTGGTGTTGAAGAAGGTCCTAGCAGCCACCTTGAGGCCAGAGGCGTTACTTCCAAAACTGACTGTGTTAAGGTACATAGTGATGATTTCTCTCTTGGTGTAAGACCGTTCGAGCTGTACTGCTACCATCCATTCTTTGGTCTTTACAACAACCGTTTGCACAAGTGGTATATTACTGAGGAGGCCCTTGTACCTTTCATTTCGAGTTTTGAAAAGATTTTTAGCTAGCTGCTGCGTAATGGTACTGCCACCACCTTTATTTTTTTGCAGAAGAATGGAGAAAAAGAGGGCTCTACAGAGTCCCTTGAGGTCGATGCCTGCATGAGTCTCAAAGCGATAGTCCTCTGTGGCCAGCAAGGCATTAATGACATTTCTAGAAATTTCTTCGTACGCTACAGGGCTTCTATTATCTCTAAAATACTTGCCTAACAAGACCCCATCTGCCGCATACAGTTCTGAGGACAGCGTACTTGCGGGGTTTTCTAATAAAGCGAGAGAAGGAAGCCCACCATAAAGATTCCACAGATTGATCTTTACCGTGAAGATATAAAGGGGAACTGTGCACAGAAAGAGTAAGAACGCCACCCAGATAGCCTGGATGCACTTTTCGTGAGGCTTACATTGCTTGTGTACTTTCATCATGTTGCAAACGCCCCAATTTAGCCATTTCTATCTGATGCTTTTAACAAAAACAGGGATGTCCATGCGATGACGGTACTGCTTGCGTACCGGGGTAGCTATTCATCCGTCGGTCTATCTGACCCCCTACTAGGTATGTCGCTCAGCTTGCAGTGCCATGCCTCATGCGTACGTATCAGTGCTTATTTATACCGTTTAGGAACGTTGGACGCAGGTTGCTAACGCTGAAACAAAATGGGAGAGCGTAACTACTCTCAACGGCTTTATTTGCGTAAATACACTATTGGTACGTTTTAAGCAATAGTGTGATATGCTGATATTTGTTTACCCATATGTGAATAAAATACGCCTTACGGGTTATATGCATTATTCTGATCTTTGTGCTCATGACGAAACACAGAGGAGAAATAGTAGAAAGTGTCATCAGGAAGAGTGGTTTCTCTCTCAAGAAGCTGTCAGAGCGCTTGGGTATTAGTAGAAATACACTCTACAACAGATTCAAGGAGCCCGAGCTAAGCTACGAATTCATCATAGCAGTTGGTAACATCATTCACTACAATTTTGCACTCGAGTTGCCTGGTTTACAGGCAGAAGCCAATGAGATGGGTGAGGGACCTGTCGGCTACGCAGATCGAGATACAGTTGAACTAGTGAAGTTGGAGAGAAAGTACACGAATCTGCTAGAACGCTACAATAGACTCCTTGGCATTCTGGTTAGGCTGTCTAACACCAACGAGCTACAGGTCATTAGGAACGAGATCTTGCAGTTCTTGGAGAACAACGACCTTTGAGACAGCTTTTTACTGCGATCATACCATTCTTCTTCTTCCCAGCGCCAGCTTCTTGAGGAGTTGTCAAGGTTTTTTTCATGTCTAGGTCATACCAGACACGTTTGTTCGCTAGGGTTTGGCATATCGCTGCGTGTAGTGCCCCCCAGAGAGTGCGTTCCCAACTTTCTCACAGGCTACTCCGAGAAATAGGTTTTGGTACCTACGGACACCCAAATGTCACAGTGCTGTAGTCTTCTGCTGCACATGACGAAGCATAGCATCCCTCTCGTCAGGATGAAACCAATGAATTGCTGGATCTCGCCTCAGCCAAGTAAGCTGTCTTTTGGCATACCGCTTTGTATTTCTTTTGAGTAGCCTGATGGCCTCTTCTTGGTCATAGTGGCCTTCTAGATACCCAAAAATTTCTCGATACCCCACGGTCTGTAAAGCGTTGTAATGACGATGAGGATACAAAGCTGCGGCCTCCTGTAGCAAACCCTGGTCTAGCATTTGTGCTACCCGCTGATCAATGCGCTGATACAACGTCTGCCGGTCTCTTGTAAGCCCTATTTTAAGGATGCTAAACGGGCGTGCTGCTGGTTGGTGTTGACGAAACGTACTATAAGGCTGCCCAGTTACCAGACATACTTCCAAAGCCCTAATAATCCGCTGGGGGTTGCCCCGGTCTACCACTTGGTAGTAAACCGGGTCTTGGCTCGCCAACGCCGCGACCAGTGCAGACAAACCCTCTGTCTGCAATCTTTTTTTCAACATAGCACGAATAGTCGGTGCCACTGGCGGTATGGGGGATAGCCCCTGGCACACTGCCTGAAGATACAGTCCGGAGCCCCCCGTCATAAACACATAATCATGCTTGCACAACAGGGTTGTTAAGACTTTCAAGGCATCCCGCGCAAACATCCCTGCACTGTAGGGAGCCTGAACAGGCAAAAAATTAATAAAATGGTGTGGCACCCCGCGCATTTCTGTAGGGGTAGGTTGCGCAGTACCAACGGCCATCCCTTGGTAGCACTGTCGCGCATCAGCCGAGATAATCTCAGCACATAGGTGTTGGGCCAGGGCCACACAACATTCCGTCTTGCCTACTGCGGTGGGGCCTACCACCACAATCAAATATTTTTTAGCGTTGGGTAGGGGCATGAGTGCGTGGGTTGAAATGCAGTAGTAAGGTTATTAAACCATCACAAAAATACCAACAGCTCCTAGCAATCCGATCGATTCAGTGATTCGCTTGTAAAATTAGTCCAGAATGTATAGAATTGCCCCTCACTCCGAGCTCATACGATCTTTATGAGGGCCCATAGCTTAATCGGTTAGAGCACCTGACTCATAATCAGGGGGTTCCAGGTTCAATCCCTGGTGGGCCCACCCTTTGCTGCTTTTGTTGTGCCTTCACCGTGTTTGTTTGAGGCTTGATGCAGCACCACGCTCATGACGGAAGGAAGAGGAAGTAGAGCAGCAGCACAAGGACAGGAGATGACAACCCCTCTCAATGGCCTTTGTCAAAGGCATCGACCCTCGTTCGACAGGATAACTGCAGTCATTAAAATTAAAAAATACAATGAACAGACCCATTGGTATTTTTGACAGTGGTATCGGAGGGCTCACCGTGGCCCGAGCGGTGAAGGATCTACTGCCCAAGGAAGCAATCGTGTATTTTGGAGACACCGCAAACTTACCCTACGGAGACAAGGATACGGCTACAATTCAAGATCACGCCCTGCGGATATGTGACCTCCTTTTGAAAAGACAATGCAAAGTCATCCTTATGGCATGTAACTCTGCTGCTGCTGCTGCCTACGACTTGGTGCAAGCATATGTGGGTAAGCGAGCTGCCGTGCTAAATGTCATTGACCCCATGGTCAACCACATTGGAAGTCAATTCAAGGGTCAGCCCATTGGTTTAATCGGTACACGACAGACCGTACAGTCTGGCATTTACGCAAGAAAAATTCAAGCCTTACGTTTAGACGTTCAGCTTAAAGCGTTGGCTACTCCCCTTTTGGTCCCCATGATCGAAGCAAGCTTTACACAAGGCATCAATCAGGAAATCATTGACAACTACCTCCAGAGCCCCGTCTTGCAGCACATCGAAGCACTTATCTTGGGGTGTACACATTACCCTGCCATTAAAACGCAGATCCAAACCTTTTACCAGCATCGGCTAGCGGTGCTAGATGCGACTACAATGACAGCGACTTATTTACGGAATTTTCTAGTCTACCACCAGCTCTTGAGTACTTACTACCAGGGCCAAGACCATTTCGTGGTCTCAGCCTTGACAGCAGACTTTGAAAAAGCCACGCGCATCTTTTTTGGTGAGGCAGTCCACTTGGAGGAGCTTACAGATTGACACCAAGCCCAGACATTAGCCACTTTTGAGAACATCACATTCATATCTGTATTCATGACTACACTGCTGTTCTATTTGCCTTTTTTGCTACTTTTTGTGCTGGGGGCGGGGTATGCAGAGCGAAAGATAGCTGCCTGGATCCAAGACCGTCTGGGCCCCACAGAGGTAGGCTATCGGGGCTTGGGCCAGCCGATAGCAGATCTTTTCAAGCTGTTACAGAAAGAAAGTATAGTCCCTGCTGCTGCCAACAAAGTGCTGTTTGTATGGGCTCCGGCTTGGATCTTTGTCGTTGTTTTCACTGCATTCGCTGTGTTGCCCGTCACCCATGCCTGGCGAGGTGCTCCCACTGCTACAGGGGCGTTGTATCTTTTAGCCATGGCCTCCTTAGAGGCCGTAGGCCTTTTTGTAGCCGGCTGGATCTCGCATAACAAATACGCTCAACTAGGTGCCATGCGGGTGCTGTGGCAATTTCTAGCTTACGAAATACCCTTAAGCCTGAGTGTTTTAAGTGTGATGATCGTGAGCCAGACCTTAGATCTACACGCCATTGCCGCACAGCAAGGACTCAACGCTCCTACCTGCACCTCAGTGTCCGCCTGTTGGCTGGGTACCAAGGGTATCGATGTTGCGCAGTGGGGAGGGATCCTGTCCTGGAACATCTTGAGAGTGCCGCCGCTCTGTGTTTCTTATATCCTTTTTTTTGTGATTTCCTTAGTGGCTTGCCACCGTGCACCCTTTGATTTGCCCGAGTCCGAGTCGGAGCTAGTGGGTGGTTATCACACCGAATATAGTGGCTTATGCTTTGCCTGGCTAATGCTCACCGAGTACAGCATGTTACTCTTGATGAGCCTACTAGGCGTCATCTTATTCCTGGGAGGGGGGCATACTCCCTTCCCCAACTTACCTGGCCTACCTCTCGGTAGTTGGACCAGCGGCCTGGCCGGTACCTGGGCAAGCCATATTTGGTCAGGAGGATGGCTTTTTACCAAGGCATTGCTGATCATCTTGATTCAAATGATCATTCGGTGGACTTTCCCTCGCTTGCGTTTTGACCAGGTCATTCGTTTGTGCTGGCAATACCTAACACCTGCTGCTTTGTTGCTCTGCTTATTGACACTATGGTGGCAATTATGTACTTTGGACTAAGCAAATGATTCAGCGAAATGCCCTCCCCTCTCCCTACACGCCTCACTATATGGCAACACCTGGGTACGCTCTGGAGAGGGCTCCTCTTGGCATGGCGGCACCTGCGCGCGGCCCTGGGTCCTCGCTCCCATAGATTGTCTATTACCGATGCTGCCTACTTTCAGTCAGGCCCTACTACGCTCCGGTATCCATATGAACGCCTACCTGTGCCTGAGCGGGGACGTTACCGGCTGCACAATGCCATAGATGACTGCATCGTGTGCGACAAATGCGCGAAAGTATGTCCCGTAGACTGTATAGAAATTGATTCTATCAAATCGCCTATATCGATTGGCAAAACCAGTAACGGTATGACTAAACGCTTGTATGCTGCCAGGTTTGATATTGACCTAGCCAAGTGCTGCTTTTGTGGCTTGTGCACCACAGTATGCCCTACCCAGTGTCTGACCATGACGCCTGAATATGATTATAGTGTTTTCGATTGGGCAGAACATAAGGTCGCTTTTGCTACCCTAACCCCTGAAGAGATCACTGTGTATCAACAAGCCTTGGAAGTCAGGCCTTGAGCTAAGGCCAAGAACATGGCGCCTACCTGTTGGTACTTTTCGTTAGAGTTGCTTTTCTTGCAGGAAGATGCTATTATTGCACAAGGATACTGGGTCTATTTACTCAGTTATCTCTTCCATCAACCTCTATAAAAATTACAATTATGCACAAAAATATACTTAAACTGACAGCTGCTCTTTTTGTAAGCCTCGCTTTGATGACTGCTTGCAGTAAAAATGGAAATGGAACTGGAACTGGAA
>JALOLY010000048.1 GCA_025455725.1 Amoebophilaceae bacterium
TGGTGTATCAGTTGTGACGTCAGTTGCACCGCTGAGTAGCTACGTTTGTAAGAGATAAGTGCTGAAAGCATCTAAGCACGAAACTCGCCTCAAGATGAGGCTTCGTTGGAGGGTGGTTATAGAACATAACCTTGATAGGCTGCAGGTGTAAAGTTAGAAATGACAAAGCTGAGCAGTACTAATTGCCCAAAAGCTTCTTGGGTCCCGCTTTACTTTTACAATTTTTTCTATTGGGAACACCTAATTAACTTTTTTACTCACTCAAAAGTACGTGACGTAACGAGTAAGGTATTACTAAAAACTTAGGTGACTAAGGCGCTGGTGTACACCTCTTCCCATTCCGAACAGAGAAGTTAAGCCCAGTAGCGCCGATGGTACTGCCGTAAGAGGTGGGAGAGTAGGTCGTCGCCATTTTTTTATCTAAGATTCTGCAAAGAGAAGCCTTTCAGTGACTTTTTCTGAAGCTTTTTCTTGTTATCCTCCTCCCCCCCTTTTTATTTCTTCCTCAGAAATTAACTCTAATCTCTACCCCTTTTTTCGTCGTTTAGGTGTGGCGGACACGCTTCCTATTCTCCTTGGGGAGATTACGTCGGACCGGTACAGCTAAGAAAGTAGTACGAATGGTTTCATTAGCTATATCCATAAAATTTCTACCTTGGCGTTGTGTAGAAAAACGCAGGCTATGAGCTCATGTGAAGGTCATGTATTTCTGTGATGCTATTTTCTTTGCGAGGCTACAGCGTTTTTTCTGTGTCATAGCAGCAAGTTTTCTCTTAGGTAAGGTAGGCAAACGGATCGGTTGTGTGGGAGAGCACTACTCCGAACAGAGCTTTGCAAATCTAACTGAGAAAGAAGCACTCTAGGAGCTGCGTTGGTGCAATAGGCTCTACAGTAGAGAGAACTATGCGTGCGTGCTTGGAGTAACGTACTACTGCTTTTAGGAACGACATGCGTTGAGATAAGCCATGAATTGCATTGGGCATACAAGTAGTTGCTCCCCTGAAGAAGAGACCGTTTTTAGAGACGCTGTTCGATCTCGAGTTATACTACCCTGAGAACTATAGCGAGGCTGCTGCGCTAGCCCCAGATGTTCCTATAGGAAGGTTATTCCCTAGTGAATCATTCGGTCATGTTGTATCATCCCTAAGGGGCATCATAAGAGAGTGTACCATCTACCCGTAGCAATACAAGCTCTCCGCATTACTGCTGAGATCAATGCTTTCATGTGTTCCACGGTGGAGTGAGATGCGGTAAAATCTTGGTGCAAAATAGGCGGGAGGATGCACCCACAAACGACCGTGCCGCAACCGAGGTCGTCGTAAGGACGACCGGAGAGCGTGAGTTACTGGTGTCTACCCCTCTCAAATCGGGATTTACAGGGTTTGAACAAGTAGCGTGATCCCGTCAGGACTCGAACCTGAAACCTACTGCTTAGAAGGCAGTTGCTCTATCCAGTTGAGCTACGGAACCAAGGTATTTTATTCCTGGAGTATTTGTGCGGTGTGACTTGCTGTATGCACCCGATCAATGATCTTTGCAATTTTTCCCGTTTCGTCGATGACAAAAGTGAGGCGTGCTGTGCCCCAGTACTGCTTGCCGAACATAGATTTTTGCACCCAAGTGCCATACTGCTCATGGATGGTATGATCCGTATCAGCAATTAGACGGAAAGGGAGTTGTTTCTGCACCACGAAGCGCCTGTGAGACGCTGTACTGTCTGTGCTAACTCCTACCACTTCATATCCTGCCTGCAGCAGAACAGTATAATTGTCTCTCAGGTTGCAGGCTTGTGCTGTGCAGCCGGGCGTATTGTCCTTAGGGTAAAAGTACAGCACCAGTTTTCTATTAGCAAAGTCGGCCAGCCTGACGGTCTCACCGTTCTGGTCTTTACCTATAAAAGCTGGTGCAAGATCGTTGACTTTTAGGAGCATAGTTTGTCAAGTTCAGTGGCTAGCGACTCTTGACACATCTTGGGCATCTTGGGCCACAGTGGGCAGCCTTCCATATGTCTCTAGTGCATCCTGGAGCTGTGTTGCCATGATTTCTGGCGGTGTTTCTCTAATTTGATGTCTCTCCACAAAGTACACCAACTCCCCGTCTCTGAACAAAGCAATGGCTGGAGAAGAAGGAGGATAGGGTTTGGTATATGTAAATACTTGTGCGGTTGTGCGTTCATCTACCCCTGCAAACACCGTAACCAGGTGGTCTGGTCGATAACTGCTTGCTGCCAGTGCCATATTGATGCTTAGTCGCGCACCCGTTCCTACACAGCCGCACATAGAGTTAATGAAAAGCAAGGTGACACCCCGATGGTCCTCCATATGGTCTGTTATTGCCTCTGCCGTTTTAAGTGGTTTAAAGCCTACCTCTATAAGCTCTCTTTCCATAGATACCACTAGCTCTTCTGGGTACATTTCGTTAAAATTTATAAGTGACGAACAATACTACGAAAATAAAAGCTTTGTAGCTTCTTCCCAATCTCTACAAAAAGCCGAGGGCCAACTTTGCCTCTTCTGACATCATCGTTTGACTGTAAGGGGGCTCAAATGTAAGCTCTATTTGGACTTCATTGACGCCTTCTATAGCCTTGATGCTAGCTTCCACTTGACCCGGTATCATCTCGGCAGCCGGGCAACTGGGCGAAGTAAGGGTCATCAGGACTTGGACGTTGTTGAGCGGATAGATGGTGATCTCATAAATAAGACCTAGTGCATAAATATCTACAGGAATCTCTGGATCATACACTTGCTTGAGAGCTTGAATGATTTGTTCTCTACTTACACTAGTTATTTCGGTTTTCTCGGCCATATTTAGAAAAGTTGGGGCAGTGCTACGCCTACGCCTTTTGCTTAGTCTTTTGCGCAATGGCGATAAGCTTCATTTCTTTCAGCATGTTGGCGAAGCCGTTGGACCGCTGAAAGCCGAGCAGTTGGGTCATGCCAATCTTACCAACAAAGTATAAATTTGCATGAATGATATCTTCTATTTTCTGTCCAGAGAGCACTCGAAGAAGTAGGCTAATAAGCCCTTTGGTAATAGCTGTGTTACTGTCCCCCTCAAAAAACAATAAATCTCCCTTTCTTGTATAAGTGAGCCATACCTTGGATATACAACCTCTGATTGTGTTGTGCTCGTTTTTGAAAAGCGCATCCATGGGCTCTAGTCGATCGCCCAGGTCCATGATATAGGTAAGCATGCGTTCCCTATCGTGCTCCAGCGTTTGAAACTCTCTAATGATTTCTTCTTGTATGGCACTGATGGTAGGCAAGGTGGCGTTTTGCATGGGCTAGTATTAAGCTTTTTTCTGTACTATCCTTGTCACCTCCGTTACAAACTGTTCTACTTCTTCCTTGGTATTATAAATAGCAAAGGAGGCGCGTACGATTCCTTCAATTTTTAAAAGATCTATCAAAGGCTGCGCGCAGCCGTGGCCCGTTCTGACGGCAATCCCATTCGCGTCTAGCAACATACCCACATCTAAGTGGTGCATGCCTTCCACGACAAATGAGAGTACGCCGATTTTGTTGGGTGCCGTGCCGATGATCCGAATCTTCTTAAGACTGCTCAATAAATCAGCGGCGTAATTTAGCAACTTATTCTCATGTGCCATAAGGGTTTTGTACCCTACCTGCTTGATAAAATTTAATGCTTCTTGCCAGGCGATAATACCGGCTATGTTGGGAGTACCTGCTTCGAACCTATAGGGGAGGTCATTGTAGGTGGTGTGCGATAAAGTTACTTGCTGAGTCATTTCTCCACCACCTTGATAAGGAGGCATATCCTCTAGCAAAGCCTTTTTCCCATACAGAACACCTACGCCCGTGGGACCATATGCCTTATGCGCAGAGAAGGCTAAGAAGTCGCAGTCTAGCTCCTGCACATCAATAGGCAGGTGCGGAACGGCTTGCGCCCCATCCACTACCACAATAGCCCCCTGTGTATGGGCTTGTTGAATGATTTCCTTGAGCGGATTGATCGTGCCTAGTACGTTGGAGACATAGCCGATCGCAACAATTTTAGTCTTTGAGGTTAAAAGGTTTGCTAAAGTTGATAGCATTAGCCTGCCTTTTTTGTTGATGGGGATGACCTTCAAAACGGCTCTCTTGGCCTGACAAAGCATCTGCCAAGGCACAATGTTGGCGTGGTGCTCCATATGTGAAATGATAATCTCATCACCTGCCTGCACTTGTGTCTGCCCATACGTGGCAGCTACGAGATTAATGCTTGCTGTAGTGCCTGATGTGAAGATGATTTCCGCTGTGTCGGTGGCACGGATAAACTGCTGTACACTACGTCTGGTTGCCTCCAAGGCGAATGTTGCTCTTTCCGCTAGTGTATGAACGCCTCGATGAACGTTGGCATTGTCATACTGGTAATAATGAGTAAGTGCATCCAGTACCGCTTGTGGTTTTTGTGTTGTAGCAGCATTATCTAGGTAAATCAGCGGCTTGCCATGAACAGTTTGCTGTAAGGCGGGAAATTGCGTTCTAATTTTTTGAATATCTAGTGTGCTGTGTGCGGGTGCTGCTGGCATGCGTGACGTTGTTATGTTACTGGAGCATTTCTTGGGCAGCCCAGCTACTATACAGCTGTTTTCGTAAGGTTGCTAAAGGAATCTTATCAATGACTTCACTGGCAAAGGCTTGACGTAATAAGTAGCGTGCCGTGCTCTCTTGTAATCCCCTTGTTCGCAGATAAAAGAGCTGCTCCTCATCGAGCTGGCCTGTTGTAGCGCCATGTGAGCATTTCACATCATCGGCCCAAATTTCAAGTTGGGGCTTGGTGTGAAGTGTCGCATGGTTAGAGAGCAATAAATTGTTATTTGTTTGCAAGGCACTAGTTTTTTGCGCTTCAGGTCTTACGTAAATTCTACCATTAAATATGCCTGTAGACTCATCCATTATAATGCCCTTGTACAGTTCATTGCTGTAAGTGTGTGGCTTGCGGTGGTCTATCGTCGTACAGTTATCAACATGTTGCTGTCTATGTAAGGAGTACAGCCCGTACATATTGGCCCCGCTGTAGGGTGCATTGATTACACTGTTCAGGTTATTTCTAACCAATGCACCCGACCATGTAAAAGTATAGGTATTCAGTGTGCTATGTTGCGCTTGCTGGCATTGTGTGGTGTTTACTTGATGATGTTGATGCCCCATTTTCGTTTGTAAGATGTAATAATTCATCTGGGCACCTTCCTGCAAGATAACTTCAGCCACAGCGTTCGTAAAGCCCGTCGTTTGCCAAGAGGTAATAATACTAGTCTGACTGTCCTTTCCTGCTACTACCAACAGGCGTGGGTGAGTCGTGTACTGGTTTTTGTTAGCAGTTGTATAATGGTAAAGTAGTATAGGCTTGTCTATGATTGCATGATCATGAATGTGTATAAAAATCCCATCCTCAAATAATGCAGTGTTTAAAGCGATAAAAACATCCTCTTTACTCTGAGCATGTTGCGTAAAGTGCTCCAAAAACGCATGCTTTTGGAGCCGATAAGCTTCTCGAAAAGTAAAGACCTGCATGAATGGTTCGTGGCCGCTTAACTGTGTGTGCTCGTTACTCATGCTGCTGTTAAGCAACACAATATGGTAGGCATCCATGTCATGATAGCATACCGGTGTATCTTCATCGGGCATTGTTTTTACAGGCCGATTCAGGTCAAAATGTGTTGTTAGGAGGCTAGTAATAGGTGTATACTTGTAGGATTCATTTTTAAGAGTAGGTAACCCTTGTTCTTCAAAGTCTTTTAAAGCTTGCTGTCTCGTAGTGTAGAAGGGATGGCTCCTGTCTAGTGTTTGGAAGTATTGTGTTAAGGATTGTCGAAGGGATGAGGACATGTTTGCAGGGATTAAATACTTGGTGGGCTTCCTGATCAAAGAGCCATGGATGTTTCTTTAATAATCCAGTCGTACCCTTTTGCTTCTAACTCTTTAGCCAACTCCTTGGTCCCCGACTTAACAATTAGGCCGTTATAGAGAATATGTACGAAGTCAGGGACAACGTAATCCAGTATTCTCTGGTAATGTGTGATAATGATTGTAGCACTTTCCTTACTCCGGAGTTGGTTTACACCGTGGGCTACAACCTTTAGTGCATCAATATCCAGTCCAGAGTCGGTCTCATCTAGAATCGATAGGGCAGGGGCTAGCATAGCCATCTGAAGCATCTCATTGCGCTTCCTTTCACCACCTGAGAAACCTTCGTTCAATGATCTGCTTAGTAGTGTTGGGTCTATGTTAACCAACCGCATCTTATCTTTCATGAGTGCTAAGAAAGCAACCGCATCCAGAGGTGGTTGACTTCGCTGCTTTCTAATTTCGTTAACAGCCGTTTTGAGGAAGTTGGTCATGCTCACACCTGGAATTTCCACAGGATATTGAAAAGCCAAAAAAAGGCCCGCAGCGGCTCTTTTCTCTGGAGTTAGAGCCAGCAAGTCGTCGCCCAAGAACGTCACACGTCCTTCTGTTACAGTATAACCCTCTTTCCCTGCAAGTACGGCTGCTAAAGTGCTCTTGCCTGATCCATTGGGTCCCATAATGGCGTGTATTTCGCCCGCTCGTACGGTCAAGTTGATACCTTTGAGAAGCTCTTTATTTTCTACGGCTGTTTTCAAGTGGGTGATTTCAAGCATATTGCATCGTAATGGCAGTGCGAAGCTACAACGAAAATTCAAATTAGTTGGCTTCTGCCCGCAGACCCCAATTTTTACGCCTTCTTGCATATCCTGGGTGTGTTGCTGCAAGGCTGTTGTTGGGTATTTCGGACAACGCTACCTCATGGCTAGGCCTATCTCTTGGCGTGATAGATCTTATCACTCTTTTCCGATTTACAAAGTGCATGGGCATTTTCATGTGCTTGCTTACCGGGCCTGATGACCGTCGCGTTGCCTACCTGACCATGACCACGATAGCCGCTGTCTACTAATACACGGGCCTCACACTGACCTGTCCAGTGCGCCACTTGATCCA
>JALOLY010000049.1 GCA_025455725.1 Amoebophilaceae bacterium
CTCATCATCGTACAAGAAGTACTGCGTACGATGACCATCTCCGCGGGGGTTTTGTATCAACTCCCCCAGGAGGTCCAAGGTAAAAGCCTTACCGTCTACAGTAGACGGTATCAAAATCAACAGGTGCGTATCCTTGACCAACTTCCCGGGCCAGAACGGGCAGGCGCTGTGCAAGATCTCGTCTATGGCTGAGGGCAGGCAGGGCGCTTCCCCTACCTCCCCCAAATATCGACGCCATTCCTGTACTCCAAAAACTGAGGCAGGGACTGAAAAGAGCGATGCGCATAACGACGCTGAGTACCCGACTGAAGAACACCCAGCCACCTGAGCAGCAGGCTTTGTATCTATCTCTTCAGATTCCGTCGAGGAGGATGGTCCCCAGCTAGACACAGTATCGGGCCCCACAGCAAGATGATGCATGAGCGAAGCAACCTGATCCGTTGAAGCAGTCATGGAAGGCAGGATCGCCGACGCAACTGTTGGAAGCTTACTATGAGGCACACCAGAGAGCACAGAGGACTGAACATCTGGGTGAGTGATCTGCCCATCATTGTCGATCTGCCTTGACTTTTCAAGCGAAAAATCCTCAGAATTTATCCGAAACCCTGACCGACAGCCTTGTAACAACAAACCGTATACGATAACTGTCGCTACCAAGCGGTTCAGGAGATAAGAATACATCATCAGTATGTTGAAGTGAGTAAAATATCTTATGCGCACTGGAGCACGACACGGCAACGAACACCGAAGGACCCTGGCCTAGAACGCGACCGCATCTTGCAAAATCATAGCTTACTATGCAATAGACAGTACAAGACGATAGCTATGCAATATCGTGCAAAGAAGCTTTCAGAACGACGTATGCGCGCATATTGGGAAATAAAAAGCATCCTACCTGGCTCTGAACAGCAGCACACCCCAAAAAAATACTTCCTGTCGCCTGCATGATTCCAAGCTCGGCACGCAGGCAGGCTGCACGTTGAGCGTCACATGGTAGCCTATGCATGGCTCTCTTCTAGGATAGCTCGCTCATAAAACAGCTGAGTGTGCTGTGGTCAAGTACCGTTTCTTCTACCCGTAAACCGAAAAACGCACACACAGACGAGGTATCATTGACCATGTATTCTAGGTCCATGTCAGAGTGATGATGCTAGGTTTATAGGAGCATCATCTTGCATAGCACTGAGGGACGCGATAGGCAAGCCTACCTACTAACTCCTCAAGAGAGCACTTACTAACCTTGTCAAGCGCTTTCTCAAACACAGACCAGCAGAATACCTAAATAACCAACCTGAAGCACATCTGGATGAGGGATTCATGCAGGTAAACCTTTGCCGAGGTTGTTATTTGTTGCTGTGATGAGCAAGTGGGGCGGGTTGCTGCTTTACATTGTCATCCAAAAAACTTTTCTTGGCGGCGCTTTCCAAATACCTTACGATGAGTGGCTGCAGGCTTGTACGACCGCACAGACCCTTGCGTGGTTTGCGCACTTTGCTTCCGTGCAATGGCAGAGGCGCACAACTTTCCTAACACCTCCCCAAACAGTGCTTAAACATGCTTTACTATCTTTTTCAACATATTCATGAGAAATGGCATTGGCCAGGTACTGGTGTCTTCAAATACATCTCATTCAGAGCATCAGCATCTGCCGTGCTCTCCTTACTAACCACTGTTGTACTGGGGAAGAAACTGATTCGTTTCTTTCACGAACGACAGTTGAAGGAAGAAATACGCATGCTGGGTTTGACTGGACAGCAAGAGAAAGAGAATACGCCAACCATGGGCGGCGTTGCTATGATTACGGCGATTGTAGTTTCTACGCTACTCTTCGCTAGGTTAACGAATACGTATATCGTTCTGCTGCTGACGGCTACTTTGTGGATGGGTGCCATTGGTTTTGCGGATGACTACATCAAAGTATTTAAGCACAACAAAAAGGGATTGGCTGGGAAATTCAAAGTTTTTGGACAAGTATGCCTGGGTCTAATCGTAGGCCTCGTACTCTATTTCCATGAAGATGTGGTGGTGCGGGAGTTAGAAGTGCCTGTAACAGTTAGCGAACAGAGTGGAGCACCAACGGTAGTTTTTAAAGACGTGAAGTCCACAAAAACTAATGTTCCTTTCTTCAAAAACAATGAATTAGACTACGGTCGGCTCATCCCTGGCTTGGGCGCTCGGTACACCTGGCTAGTATATGTGTTGGTGGTAACCTTTGTGATTACGGCAGTGTCTAATGCAACGAATTTAACAGATGGATTGGATGGATTGACGGCAGGCACCTCGGCAATTGTTGGTGCTACGCTAGCAATCCTGGCTTACCTGTCAAGCAACGTTATCTTCTCACAGTACCTCAAGATTATTTACATCCCTGATCTAGGTGAATTGGTAATTTTTTGTACCGCCTTTGTGGGTACTTGTGTCGGGTTTTTATGGTACAACGCTTATCCTGCACAGATTTTTATGGGTGATACTGGCAGCTTAACCATCGGCGGCCTCATCGCTGTGCTGGCCATCATGATAAGAAAAGAACTGCTTATCCCACTACTGTGTGGCATTTTCTTGATCGAGAATCTGTCTGTCATCATACAGGTGCTTTATTTCAAGTATACCCAACGAAAATACGGCATGGGGAAGAGGGTGTTTAAGATGGCGCCTATCCACCACCACTACCAAAAAATGGGCTTGCACGAGTCCAAGATCGTGACACGCTTTTGGATCGTGGGCATCTTACTAGCTATTTTCACACTTACAACGCTGAAACTGCGATAGTGGCCCAGCTACGACCCAGGACTATGATTGGGGGGAAGAGCTGCTCGGCCCTGCATCGGAACCGCGATACTGGCTGAACAGTAATTATCAACGACAACGATGCTATGTGGCTTGTCTGAGGACTCCCTGACGCCATCGTACCATCAAGCACTTATACAATGCAGAGTAAAAAGCCAACTTTACTGAGGGGAATGCGCGACTTTGCAGCGTCTCAGGTGTTCAAGAGAAATTACATCCTTGACACTATTCGGCATACCTACCAGAAATATGGCTTTTTGCCGCTCGAAACACCTGCCCTAGAGCACCTAGACACGCTGACAGGCAAGTATGGCGAAGAAGGCGACCAACTCATGTTCAAAATTTTAAACTCTGGTGATTTCCTGGCTGGAATAAGCGACCAGATCAAGGATTACAAGGCTTTATCGCGTCAGATTACAGCCAAGGGCCTGCGCTATGACCTGACTGTTCCTCTGATGCGGTATATAGCAATGAACAGAAACACGCTTGTTTTTCCCTTTAGAAGATATCAAATGCAGCCTGTGTGGCGTGCAGACCGCCCACAAAAGGGTCGTTACAGGGAGTTTTATCAATGTGATGTTGACACGGTAGGCACACAGTCTTTACTGTATGAAGCAGAAATAATAGTCATGATTCATGAGGTGCTTCTTCGGCTTGGAATCGAAGACTTTACCATCCACATGAACCATCGAGATGTACTCAAAGGCCTCGCAACATTAGCGGGTGCAGCCGATCAAGCACATGCCCTTGGTGCGGCACTGGACAAACTGGACAAAGTAGGGAAGGACAAGGTACTGGAAGAGCTCAAAGACAAGGGTTTCTTACCTAATGCTCTGGCAAAGCTCATGTTTATTTTTGACCTACCCACCACACAAAAAGATAGATGGGCAGTCCTTACCAAGCAGCTCGATTCTAACCAGATAGGTACGCGGGAAATGCAAAAGATCCTCGACTACACACATTCGTTGGGGCTGGAGGAGCCTTCCATTACACTGGATTTGACGCTAGCAAGAGGATTATCGTACTACACGGGAACGGTATTTGAGGTAAAAATGAAACACTTGAATTGGGGCAGCATAGGCGGTGGAGGGCGGTATGATGGATTGACCGGTGCTTTCGGACAGACCGGAATGTCTGGAGTGGGCTTCTCCTTTGGAGTAGATCGGCTCTACGAGGTCCTAGAAGAGCTAAATTTGTGGCCATCCCCTCTTGGCTATGACACACAAGTGATGCTGGCTAACCTAGACCACCTGTCCGAACAATGGGCACTAAAGGTATTGGCTACGTTAAGGAAGAATGAAATTCGGGCGGAGATATACCCAGAAACTGTCAGATTGCAGAAACAGCTACAGTATGCACAAAAACGCCAAATCCCCTTTGTCGCTATTATTGGTAGCGAAGAGCAAACAGCGGGCGTAGTAGCCCTCAAAAACATGCAGACTGGCGCGCAAAAACCTTGCTCCTTAGCATCACTGCTTCAAGAATTATCCTAACTTCACTAGAAATGCAAGCATTATCCTATGGAAGATTTTACAAAAATGATGCATCAGATGCAGGAAATTCAGGAAAAAGTTCGAGGGATGCAGCAACAATTATCTCAAATACGAGCCACGGGTGAGTCGGGCGCCGGTGCCGTAAGAGCTACAGTAGATGGGCATAAAAAAGTCATCAAGTTAGATATCAACGAAGAGTTCATGCGTCCCGAGGAAAAAGAGACGGTCCAAGACTTAATCATTGCAGCTATCACACTAGCCACCCAGGCTGTAGCCGAGCAAGTGAAAGAAGAACTCAAAAAAAACACATTGGGTATTTTGGGCGAGCTTCCTATTGACCTGATGCTGTAGACAAGTCGGGGCAGCATAAAATAATGATCCTTCAATACGAATAACACGTTGCCCGTTGAGCAACACTTCTCACCCCATGGCGAAGGCTTCTCGTGCATTCAATCCTTAACACTTCTGTCCGATACATACGCTACGCGGTAAAGAGCATGCTATCATACAATGGCGGCCCCTGGCATACTAGCGCAAGAGAACACCTTCTCCTGCTCTAAAAGGGCAAATTTCCTTTGTATACCCCACCTGTAGCCACCGATCTGCCCATCTTGCCGGATAACGCGGTGACAAGGGATAAGCCAAGCAATAAAGTTTTGGGCAATAGCACTGGCTACAGCACGAGCACCTTGAACAGACCCTAACTGCGTAGCAAGAGCTTGGTAGGAACAGGTAGTACCAACAGGAATTGCACACAACGCCTTCCACACACGCTGCTGAAACGCTGTACCTCGTACAACCAAAGAGAGTACGGCGGCGGTTTGATGGATACACTGCCACCAATCTTTCGCGTGTGACGGCGCGTACACAGGCAACACATTGAATTTCTTTTTCGTCAAATGGAGGTAGTATGCCAGCGGCTCTTCCAAAAAATGGAAACCGCAGATCCCCTTTTCGGTACTCAGTACAACAACCTCCCCATGCGCAGAAGCATGCGTGCCATAGCAAATAGTAGCAGCCTCATTGTAAGTATGAAATATCAACTCACTTAGGCTCATGAATACTACTTTTAATACTATCTACATACCCCCGATCCTCGGCAAGCGGCCCCCGCTGAGCACTCTGGGTTGCCAATTGATCACAATATTCATTTTCAACATTACCTGTGTGCCCTCTAACCCAACAAAAACTGACACGATGCTGCTGGTACACTTCCCAGAAGCGTTTCCAAAGATCGGCGTTCTTTCTCCCCCTAAAATCCTTCTTCAGCCACGACACCAGCCAACCTCTTTGCACTGAATCTATGACATATTGAGAGTCTGAATAAATTTCTACTACTTGCTGCTTACCCTTCAAAGCTTCCAGCCCCACGATAACAGCCAGCAGCTCCATCCGGTTGTTGGTAGTCAACTGGAACCCTCCAGAAAGCTCTTTTCTGCTGTCTTTATACTTTAAAACCACGCCGTACCCTCCCGGTCCTGGGTTCCCTCTTGAAGAACCATCTGTGTACATGACAACCACGCTACAAGAAAAAGTGAGTCCTAAATAGTTTGACAGCTATCGAGAGCAAAACAACGCCCATCACCTTGTGCACAATACTAACCCCCAAACTACCCAGTGTGCGCTCAATCCACTCAGAGCAACGTAGGGTAGCATACACAAATAGAACATTAGCGAACATGGCACACAAGATATTAATGTGCGCGTAGTCCGCTTTTAAAGCAAGCAACGCTACTAATGTGCCTACACCTGCTATAATGGGAAACGCCAAAGGAACGATAGAAGCCGACTCGCTATCTACCTCTATTTTGAAGATAGAAATATTTAAAACCATCTCTAAGGCTAAAATGCACAGCACAATGCTACCAGCTACTGAAAAAGAAGCCATATCGATAGAGAAAATGTCAAGCAGAGACTGTCCTAAAAACAAGAAAGAAAGCATAATAGCCCCCACTGCCACAGTCGTCTTATTGGTGTCAATACGCCCTGTCCTTCTTCTTATGCCAATGATGATAGGCACACTTCCTAAGATGTCAATCACGGCAAACAGCACCCAAAAAGAAGAAAGGGTTTGGTGCCAATCGAAGCCGTGGAAAACATGCTGAATAGTTTGCACGATCTGTAGAATTTGATGTGGTAATATTTTTATCGCTGCGGTGCTTCAAAAGTATGATTATTTGCGACAACTATTGTCACCAGAAAGGGTAAAACCCTCTTCAACTTCAGCGACAGGGATTACGTAGTCGAGTCTTAACAATCCGCTGGTCGTGTTTAGGACGTCTGCTGTAAGCACTCTTATCTAGGAAGCACTAGCAGGGCTAACGCTCTGAACAGCAAGACAAAAAAATTACCGGCCAATTCTCTGAGTAGCAACATCAAGTTGAAGCCCATGCCTGCTAACAAGGCATGGTTCGTGTCACCGACACGCCCCTTGAGATAATTCCTGCCCAGCCTGTGCTCCCTCTTTAAGTG
>JALOLY010000011.1 GCA_025455725.1 Amoebophilaceae bacterium
CAGTCAACAATGTATCATCAGTCGACAATTTATCATCAGCCAACAATTTACAACCTTCCTTATCATAAATTACATTACAATTCGATTTAATGGCAACACCCGACCGATAAATTTCCTCGTACACAAGTTCATACATTTTTTGTACATTAAAAAATGTTGCCCACTCTGCTCGCTTCAGGTCCTTCTTGCAAAGTTTTGTCTGTTGTATTTTATCTCCATGATGCTTCATAAAAAGCTACTACGTGTTTGCATCTAGATGGATGACTGCACATACGGCATTAAAGGCAACGCAAGAGCTGCACCATTACGCTCGATAATTTGGATAACTTTTAAAAAAATATCCTGCTGCACATCGTAGTAAACTTTCCGATCGATCGTTTTTGTAAATGCATAAATACTGATCTTAAGTGAACCAGGTCCAAACTCTGCAAAGTGCGCCAGTAACAATCTTCGTTGATCTATCCCGGGGTGTGCCTGTAACATGGTGCGTAGCTCTTGCGTAATCTTATCAAGTACAGCAACATCTACATAGCGAATACCTATCATCTCTCTGATACAGCGATTCTTCATCCTGCTGGAGTTGACAACAATAACAGAGGATAAGACAGCATTGGGAACATAACACACTTTCTGGTCAAATGTTCTTATTTGTGTAGCACGCCAACCAATGTACTCTACCTGTCCCTCTATTTCCTTGTCGGGAGAAGAAATCCAGTCACCCACTTTAAAATGTCGATCTGCGTAGATCACGAGCCCCCCAAAATAATTGGCAAAAATTTGCTGGGCACCAATACCAAGAACAATGGCAGAACCTCCACCAAATGCCACAACGCCAGAGACATTAATGCCTAGTAGCGGGAGAATAAATAATACGACGACGATAACCGCGCCCACACGCAATAACTTGCCTGTGGCTCGAACCGTGGTTTCATCTGGGCGTTTTTTGGCTAAATGGCCTAGTAAAAGCTGCTCCTCAAATAGCTTAATGAACCGTACAGAAACCCATGCCAAAAGCAATATGAAGCCAATGTCACGTAGCTTCCATATCAAATGAACAAAGGTATCATCGATCTTCGCACTAAAAACATCGATGATATCAGATACTGTTTTTACCCAAATAAAAACAACGAACGGCCAATGGATAGCCTCAAGCAGGGAACTTGCAACGACATACTTCCGCTTAAGAAGCTGGGGATGTATCCTTTGGTAGAAGAGGTAGCAAGCATAGGTGAGAAGAACTGCAACACCTGATACAGACAAAGGGTAAGCAAGCCAGGTATGCGCTTGCAGAAACTCTTTCACGGTTTTGAGCAAATCCGCTACCACGCTCATAAAAAATATAGCATTAACTAACAATACCGTGATCCTGGGTTGCCTCTAGACTTTGCAGAAGCAGTGAATTGGCTACCTTGGGGGCGACCTTTCCTTGGCTTCTTTTCATCACTTCCCCCATCAACATACCCAAAATTCCCTTCTTCCCATTTCGATAAGCAGCAATCTTATCGGGATAGACAGCCATAACCTCATCTACGAGCGCCTGTATCTTCGTCGTGTCACTTTCCTGGAACAAGTCGAGTGTTCGAGCTAGTGCCCAAACACCTTTTTCAGGCTGATTCAGTAAGGCAGGATAGAGTTTTTGCGAAGCTGTCGAAAAACTAAGCTGGCCCTGCTCTACCAACGATATGAGCTCGGCTAAAATCAAAGGTGGCAGTGGAAATGTCCTGATTGACAGCGTCAACTCGTTGAGGTAGGCTCTCACAGGCCCCATGACCCAGTTAGAGGCCGCTTTATAATGTTTGGTCAGCTGGCATAATTCGTCAAAGTACAGAGCAGTATCTCGGTCTTCACTCAGTACGGTGGCATCATAAGCAGGTAACTGGTAGATGTCCATGAATTTCTTGTGATACGCCCTAGACAGCAAGGGCATGGACTCTCGCAATCCTTCGATCCATCTCTCTGACACGACCAACGGTGGAAGATCAGGCTCTGGGAAATAGCGATAATCTTTCAATAGCTCTTTTGTCCGCATAGGCTGCGTTGTATTCGTGGCAGCATTGTAAGAACGCGTTTCTGAAACAACCATATCTCCCCTGTCTAATACTGCAATCTGACGGCCGATCTCGTACTCGATGGCCAACTGCACGTGGCGCATAGAATTCATGTTTTTGACCTCTACCCGCTTTCCAAATATGGAACTATCCTGCAGCATCACCGAAACGTTGGCATCGCAACGCAATGATCCCTCTTCCATATTGCCATCACAGATATTCAAATACCGTACCAACTTCCTAATCTCCCCCAACAGGCTATACGCTTCTACAGGAGTTCTGAGTACTGGCTTGGTTACTATCTCAATGAGTGCTACTCCAGCCCGGTTAAAATCTAGCAAGGTCTCTCCCTCCACCAGATCATGTAAAGACTTCCCAGCATCTTCTTCCAGGTGAATACGCTCCAGGGCAATGTGTTTCTCACAACCTTCTGGTGTATCAATTGTCAAGTACCCTTCCCGACAAATGGGAGTTTTGTCTTGCGTAATCTGGTAACCCTTGGGCAGGTCAGGATAGAAGTAGCTTTTTCGCGCGAAGATACTCTCTCGAGTAATAACAGAATGACAGGCTAGCCCCATTTTAATGGCACAATCAACCGCCTGCTTATTAATGCGAGGTAAGGTACCAGGATGTGCCAAAGTCACCGTACTAACCTGGGTATTGGGCAAGGCCCCATAGGCGGCTACTTCCGGAGCGAACATCTTACGCTGCAAAGACAACTGCGCATGCACTTCCAAACCAATAACAGCTGTATACTTTTCTCTCATGAATGTTTATTATGGATCGCTTCGCATATTCCCTCATTCATTATGTTTTGCTCCAACAACTCCCCAGCCATCTGAAGCACTTGCGGTAAGCCCCTCACCTCTATTCCTCCGGCAGTAGCAAAAGTAGGCGTCCCCCCCCCTCCGCCCTGTATGGGGTATGCCAATTTTTTGACAACGTCTTGTGCGTTTTGTTGCCATCGCTCAGCAAGGTCCTCAGAAAGGACCACCGCAATATGCGGCTTTTGCTCCACAACAGTCGTCAGCACCACGAAACAAGGTTTTCCTGACTTTCGCAAAGCCAATGCCACCTGCTTAAGAGAGGCTACTTGAGGTAATGCTACTTGAGTGATTATGGTGTAGACACCGTGAACCGTCTGTAAGTTATTGCTTAGCTGGTCAATAACGGCCTGAACCTGTATCGCTTCGTAAGTAGCTATTTTCTTGCTGAACGTAGCTTTTTCTCGCAGTAACTTCTGGACTTCTTGCGCTGGGTCTTTGGGATTCTTTAACAATACTTGCAACGTACTCAGCAAGGTCAGCTGGTTTTGTATAAACTGTTCAGCCGCTACTGCGGTCACCGCCTCTATCCTACGCACACCAGCAGCTACCGCAACACTAGCCGTAATCTTAAAGAAGCCAAGCTGGCCCGTGGCGGCCACATGTGTACCTCCACACAGCTCCACAGAAAAAGTAGGATCAAAAGTGATGACGCGTACCCGCTCGCCATACTTCTCACCAAAGAATGCGGCTGCACCCATGTCTTGGGCAGCTTCCAAAGGCACGTGACGCTGTTCTATTAAGGCAATGTTGTCTCTAATTTTCTGGTTCACGATGCCCTCAATCTGTGTAATCTCTTGAGCGCTCAGCTTGGTAGGATGTGAAAAGTCGAACCGCAACAGTTGTGCGTTTACCAAAGAGCCTCTCTGCTCTATATGAGGGCCCAAAACCTGCCTAAGAGAGGCATGCAAAAGATGAGTGGCCGTGTGGTTACTTGCAGTCAGCACCCGTCGTTCTGGGCTCACCACAGCCTGAAAAGAAGCCGTAACCACTGAAGGAAGCTTCTCTAAATAGTGAATAATGAGATCATTTTCTCTTTGCGTATCTAGCACCACTATTGTCTCTCTTGTTGCCACCAAGTGCCCTACATCACCTGCTTGACCGCCCCCTTCTGGATAAAACGGCGTTTGGTCGAGTACTACCTGATACACTTGCCGTCCCTTTGTAGTGACCGTGCGGTATTTAACAATTCTAGCTGTTGCTGCTAGCTGATCATACCCCACAAAAGAGGTAACGGCATGCTCCGTCACCATGATCCAATCACCCTGTTCTACCACAGCCGCTTGCTTAGAGCGTCGCTGCTGGGCGTTCAATGCTCTGAAAAATCCTACTTCATCCACAGTCAAGTTACGCTCCTTAGCAATAAGCATCGTCAGATCTAAAGGAAAGCCATATGTGTCGTGTAACTCAAAAGCTATATCACCGTCAATGACAGAAGTCTTGCCCTGTAGCATCTGAATTGTTTGATCTAGCTTAAGCAGACCCACAGTCAAGGTTCTTAAAAAAGCTGATTCCTCTTCCTTGACGATTTGCTCAATGTAGGTTTGTTGCTGCTGAAGATGAGGATAGGGTACACTCAGATGTTGGGCCAACACCCCCACCAGGCGGTACATAAAAGGCGATTCGAAGCCCAGATACGTATGACCATAACGCACCGCTCTCCTCAAAATTCTCCTGATGACATAGCCTGCCTTAGTGTTAGAAGGGGACTGTCCATCTGCAATGGAAAAAGTTACCGCACGCAAATGATCCGCTACCACCCTGATAGCGACATCGGTTGCTTGCTCTTGCCCATACACCTTTCCTGAAGCAAGTGTGATGGCCTCTGTGAGCGGCACAAATAGGTCAGTTTCGTAACTAGTTGCTTTAGCTTGTAGCACCATAGCCAACCTTTCTAGGCCTAGGCCTGTATCTATGTGCTTGGCAGGCAAATCTTCAAGCTGGCCTGTAGCTAAACGGTTGTACTGTATGAATACTAGGTTCCACAATTCAATCACTTGCGGATGGTCCTTATTCACAAGTGCTTGACCTTTCACTTGCTGCCGATCTGCTTCTGGTCTAATATCTACATGAATTTCCGTACAAGGTCCACAAGGGCCTGTTTCCCCCATTTCCCAAAAATTATCGCGCTTAGGGCCCGCCAAAATCTGCTCAGCTGCTACATACCGCCCCCAAATGACCCGAGCTTCCTGATCTGACTCTAATTGGGCTTGGTCGTCTCCCTCAAAAATGGTTACATACAGTCGATCTTGAGGCAGTTGATACACCGTGGTCAGTAGTTCCCAAGCCCACTGAATCGCTTCTTCCTTGAAATAGTCTCCAAAAGACCAGTTGCCCAACATCTCAAACATCGTGTGGTGATACGTGTCCGCACCTACCTCCTCCAGGTCATTGTGCTTGCCAGATACCCGGAGGCAGGGCTGGGCACTAACGACGCGCGGATAGGGAGCCGATCGGTTCCCTAGAAAAAAATCTTTGAACTGGTTCATACCCGCGTTAGTGAACATGAGGGTAGCATCCCTCTTATTCACAATGGGCGCAGCAGCTACATGCTTGTGTCCTTTTTGTTCAAAAAATTGTATGAACTTATCTCTAGCGTCTGTCGTTTGCATCTTACGGGGGGAAACCGAGAACGTCGAACCTTTCTCTACCAATACTGAACTTGCAATACAAGCACATTACTTTTTATCTTGCACCACCACTGCAGAAAACGAAACTAAGACAATTCAGTCTATCTACCCATACTATGGCGCAGATAAAATACTATTACGATACAGAGACCTGCAACTACGAAAGAATAAAGACGTCAAGATGGAATGTTTTTTTTAACCTGGTGAGCTTCCTATCCTCCTCCTTGCTAACCGCCATCTGTATTTTCTGGAGCTACACCGCTTACTTTGACTCTCCCCGAGAGGCCCGCCTCAAACAAGAAAACGACCTACTGAAGGCCCAATATGCCCTTATTCAGAAGGAAATAGAAAACAGCAGCCAGGTGTTGGCCTACTTAAGAAATCAGGATGATAATCTTTATCGCGTGATCTTAGAGATGGAGCCTATGCCGCATCCCACAGAAAAAGTAGTTGTTAGTAATCCTGATCGCTACCGAGACCTAAGGGATAAGAATGAATTGATCGCAACCACGCTTCAAAAAGTCGATCAGCTTAAGAGACGATTGTATAGCCAGTCCAAATCATATGATGCGCTGTATAAGCTGGCACAAGAAAAGGAAACCATGCTGGCTTCAATACCAGCTATTCTTCCTCTTGCTAATAAAGACTTAAAACGCCTGTCGTCCCCGTTTGGCATGCGTATCCACCCTATCTACAAAATTCCAGCCATGCACACAGGGGTAGACCTCGCTGCACCTAGAGGTACGCCTATTTACGCCGCCGGCAATGGCGTTGTGAAGCTAGTCAAAAGAAGCCCCACAGGGTCGGGCAACCACGTTGTAGTTGAACATGGCTACGGATTCCTAACCAAGTACTGTCACATGCAAGACTTCACCGTAAAACCCGGACAAAGAGTAGCAAGAGGACAGTGTATAGGCTACGTAGGCAGTACTGGTACATCTACATCACCCCACTTACACTATGAGGTGATAAAGAATAGAAAAGCAGTAAACCCTGCTCATTACTTTGTCAATGACTTAGATGCGATGCAGTACGATATGCTACTGGAGTTGGCCTCTCGAAAGATTCGAGACTCTTCTTGAAGTCTTTGTCGGGAGAACGTGTGAGCAGTAGACGGCGGCCGATGCCTGAGTTTTCAAATATGCTCCCGAAAATTGAGGTGTCTAACATACAAGCCCGGCCTCAAGGTGGGCGAAGGCGTGAGACCCAACCGTATGTTGCTCTTTCTGCACTCCTAACAGAGGTGAATATGCGGGTGCTATCTGTCGGTTCATTCAACCCTAAGCAAGGCTACGCTCTCGACGACAGTGGTGGCTATCTCCGTTCAAGGACCAACGGCTACACAGGCTAAAAGGGTAGGACCGATACCGGTCCTAAGAAACCGTACCTTCGGGCGTATGTGCACTTGGACTACGATGGATGGCCATTCGCATTAGCTTTAATCATGGTGGCTGGACTCGCTGCTCCAGTTGTATACACCTACAGACAGTACTGGAAGCCTGTAAGTAGTGTGGTCCCGCATACATTGTCAGCAACAACACAATCAGAGCATGAGATAAGTATTGCCAATATCTCCTTGCAGATTGTGTCTTGCTACAGGTATAGACGGAAGAGCAGTGTAGTCAATCAACACATAGGTTGCGAGCGCTGGCAGTAAATGCCTGACAACAAAATGTAGAGACGCGCTTGGAATGAGGCCAGCATCACTTTTATGTAGTCATTCTATGATTTCCAGCATGCGGGATGCTAGCAGCACCAAAAAATATTATGCTATTAGGGAAGTAGCACAACTGCTCAACGTGTCTACCTCTCTACTCCGATTCTGGGAAAAAAAATTCCCTTCCTTACAGCCTCAGAAAGACCAAAAAGGAAGTCGAAGGTACACCCAGGCAGACATCGCACAGCTAGAAACCATTTACCAACTGGTAAAAAAACAAGGCTATACCCTACAAGGTGCCCAAGAGGCGATAAAGCAGATAAAGCATGAGCATGGTAAACCGAGAAACAATGTAGAGGCCATACATACACTCAAGCGCCTCAGAGAGTTTCTGGTACTCCTTAAAGAAAACGTAGCCAGTACCGAATGACTATACTTATCGAAGCTCAGACACAAACTCAGCGAACAAACCAGATCTTTATACAGCCGATGTATATGCTAGAGTATGTTTCCATAACTTCGTGTACTTCCTCAATACCCACCACGCAGAGCATGGGGAGTGCTGCTCGTTTACCTTGAAAAAGGGGACAAGCTGCACTCCATTACATGGAAAAACAGTCCCCCATCAACCAAGGAACACGCACCCAGGCCCCCCCTACAATGCACAAAGGAAGCCTCAGTGTGCTTCGTGTCACCTAGAAGCCGCGCACACGCCACACACTGGCGACCAATTTGAGCAAAAAAGCCACCGCTGCAGGACTAGATATGAAAAAGAGTTGAACAAGACGAGAACGGTTTAAACAACTTAAGCTCAGCAATAAGTACAGGCTCTTGTTCAGTTTATAACTTCTTGACGACAGCCTCAAAAGCAGCAGGGTGGTTCATAGCAAGATCAGCCAATACTTTCCTATTCAAGATCATCCCACTGGTTTGTAGCCGACCCATGAAAACTGAGTATGACATGCCATGCATTCTGGCAGCTGCATTAATACGCTGGTTCCAAAGCTTTTTGAACTCTCTCTTCCTAACCTTGCGGTCTCGATATGCGTACTGAAGCCCCCGCTCTACTGCATTCTTAGCTACAGTCCATACATTCTTCCTTCTCCCCCAATAGCCTTTGGCTAGCTTTAGGATTCTTTTCTTACGTGCCTTAGAAGCAACGGCGTTGACAGATCTGGGCATTTTGGGATTTCTTAACTACTGCGTTATTTACTAGCTTACCTGGATATCAGACACCCAACATTTTCTGGACTCTAGACTTATCGGCCTTGTGAACTAGCGCTTTGTGTGTGAGCCTCCTTTTTTGTTTGGTTTGCTTCTTGCCTAGCTCGTGGTTTTTGAAGGCATGTGCACGCTTAATTTTACCTGTCCCTGTCAAGCTAAATCTTTTTTTGGCCCCCGAGTGTGTCTTTACCTTTGGCATATTTTCCTAATTTGGGTTTTTCGGCAGCTGACCTACTTCTTAACAAGCTTGGGCGATATGGTCACCATCATACGCCTACCCTCCATCTGAGGGAGATGCTCTACCTTGCCATACTCTTCTAAAGCTTGAGCAAATTTAAGCAGAAGCAACTCCCCTCTCTCTTTGAAGGCGATAGTCCTACCTCTAAAGTGTACGGCAACTTTAACTTTAGCATTATCTCCAAGAAATTTGATGGCGTGCTTCAATTTAAAGTTGAAGTCGTGCTCGTCCGTATTGGGACCAAAGCGAATCTCCTTCACTACCGTCTTCTGCGCCTTGGAGTCAATCGCTTTTTGCTTTTTCTTCTGCTCGTACTTGAATTTAGAGTAGTCAACTACTTTGCATATCGGCAAATCTGCGTTCGGCGAAATCTCTACCAAATCCAGTCCCTGGCTGGCTGCTATGCTGAGCGCCTCTTTGATAGGGTAGACGCCTACCTCGACGTTATCACCCACGAGCCTCACCTCGACAGCAGCGATTCCGCTGTTGGTCCTATAAGGCTCCTCGACTCGTCTTCTGAATACCTGTTTTTTCTGCTTTCGGATATCTGTTTAACTTTTAGTTCTAGAGCTTGCTGATAAGGTCACCAAATATCAGGATAAGTTATCAAAAATAAAATAGTAGCCCATAGACACTACTCCAATCACCCAATTCTTGGTACACACCTTGATCTAGGCAAGCTCTTTCACAATCATCGCGACAAACTCATCAAGATGCTTGCTACCCTGATCACCTACTCCCTGCCTCCGCACTGCCACTGTGCGCTCAAGCATTTCTTTCTCCCCTACAATGAGCATATAGGGAACCTTACAAAACTCAGCATTGCGTATTTTCTTGCCTATCTTTTCGTCTCGGTGGTCCACAAAGCCACGAATATTTTGATGCACTAGCATTTGATAAACTTGATCGGCGTAGGCCGAGTATTTTTCTGAGATAGGCAAAACGGCCACCTGATCAGGTGCTAACCAAAGAGGTAGCTTCCCGCCAGTGTGTTCTAGCAATAAGGCAATAAAACGCTCTAAAGAGCCAAAGGGGGCGCGATGAATCAGTACAGGACGATGTTTTTTGCTGTCCTTGCCTACATAGGTCAAATCGAAACGTTCAGGCAACTGATAGTCTAGCTGTACTGTACCCAGCTGCCAGCCTCGGCCCAAAGCATCTTTAACCATAAAATCTAACTTGGGACCATAGAAAGCAGCCTCACCTGGTGCTCTTGTGGCTTTTAGACCTTTTTGAATGACTACCTCTTGAAGTTCTTCCTCGGCTCTCTCCCAGTCCTGGTCTTTCCCAATGTATTTAGAAGATTGTCCAAGGGCTCTCAATGATAGTTGAGCGGTATAATCTCTAAATTCAAGCTTCTCGAAAACATACAGTACCAAGTCTATTACTTTTTCAAACTCTTCCTTGACTTGATCGAGACGACAGAAAATATGCGCATCATCCTGGGTGAAACATCGGGTACGTGCCAGACCATGTAGCTCTCCATGCTGCTCATAACGATAGACTGTTCCGAACTCTGCCAAGCGTACAGGTAAGTCCCTATAAGACTTAGGCTCACTTTTGTAGATCTCGCAGTGGTGCGGACAGTTCATGGGCTTGAGTACAAACTCTTCTCCTGCATGAGGCGTCTGAATGGGCTGAAAAGAATTTTGGCCATATTTCTCATAATGCCCAGAAGTGATATACAAGCTTTTCAGGCCAACGTGTGGCGTCACTACAGACTGATAGCCAGCCCTCAGCTGGGCTTCGCGCAGAAATTGCTCAAGTCTCTCTCGTAACACAGCCCCTTTGGGAAGCCAGAGCGGCAACCCGATACCCACTTTTTCAGAAAAGGTGAAGAGCCCTAGCTCCTTCCCTAGCCTCTGATGGTTCCTTTTTTTTGCTTCTTCTAATAGCAAAAGGTGCGCTTTGAGTTCCTTGTGCTGGGGGAAAGAAATACCATAGATACGTGTCAGCTGCTTGTTCTCTTCATTGCCCCGCCAATACGCACCAGCCACATTGAGTAGCTTTACTGCTTTGATAAAGCCGGTATGGGGCAAGTGAGGCCCCTTACAAAGATCTGTGAATGCTCCTTGCCGGTAAAAAGTAACCTGTTCATCCACCAGCCGCTCCAAAATATCCAGCTTGTAAGTCCCCCCTTTTGCCAAAAAATACTCGATTGCCTCCCTCTTGCTCACTTCAATCCTAAGGTAAGGGTTTTGCTGCCGCGCTAGGTCTAGCATCTTAGCCTCTAGCTTCTCAAGATGCGTTGCGTCAAAGACTTGTTGGCCAAAGTCAACATCATAATAAAACCCACGATCAATAGCAGGGCCAATACCTAGCCGAATACCAGGATACAATGCCTCTAATGCTTCCGCTAGCAGATGAGCCGTAGAATGCCAAAAGACACGCTTTCCAGCTTCATCGTTCCAGGTAAGTAATTGTACAATCGCATCTTCATAGATAGAACGGGTAGCATCGTGCACTTCGCCATTGACTAACATGGCTAACACTCGCCGAGACAGTCCCTCACTGACATGCTTCGCAATATCCAGGCCTGTTGTTCCACTGGGAAAAGACTTTACCATCCCATCAGGCAAAGTGATACTAATTGTTTCGTAGTGCATAGTCGATTCTTCGCCTACAAATATGTGACCTTAGTTGTAGAATCACTAACAACTCCTCCCTCTGGGAAGTTTCTTGCGGCAGTAGGGAAGAGGCGTAGATTATTTTATTGCTCGTAGATTTCTTGCGTGCCGAATTCCTAGCCCCACAAACCACGATCAGGGAACTAACGTAATACCTTGCAACTTTAAAGAAGAGGCCAAAATTCCATCTATTTAGCCGTACAAGTAAGTAAATGAACGAATGCACGTCGCCTACCTCCCTGTTCCCATCAATTCAACTCCATCAAGCGGACCAACATAATCCTAGCGATTACTAGAGTGATCGGCAGGGCACTCATGCGGGCACGCGATTAAGTGCCCACAAGATATAAGCAATCGGCGTATAGCGCCTGTATCGATGTAACAAAGACTATTAGAAGAAAGTATTTTAGCCGCTCACATGAAGCCGACAAACAGGTTGACACCTTTCTTAACAGCCTTCACCAATATATTATAGCCTTATCACCTGGCACTTAGCTTTTAAAAGTAAGTGTTACACGCTACTACATGCAGTAGCTATTCAAACACCGACATAGGCAAACAACCAGATCGATACGTCGCCCACTTTTAGTTGACCGCTCTATGCTGCGATAACACCCCGGGTGTTAACACACACCACTTTACCATATTAGTCATAAAACAGTACGGCAATAAGTGCGTCTCTACGAACTGGGATACATACCGAGGTCTTTGTTGTAGCCGAAAGGCGCAGATTATGGACTCGTTCCCACTGTAGAAAATTCAAGATCTTATCCCAAGTGAAGGGGTGCAGACACTACTAGGTAGCAGATGACAACAGGACAGTAATATGGTTACCAGACACCTCTACCAGCCCTTCTTCAATAGATAGGGCATGCTCTTGATGCCCATCCCCATAAAGTATAGTGCCTTTTTGTAAGACGCTAACCAGGGGCGCATGATCTTGGAATACTTGAAAAGACCCTGCACTACCCGGGAAAGTTACTTGCTTGACGCTACCCTTAAAGAGCTGCTCATCGGGAGTGATAATCGTGAGATGCATTTTTTTAGCATTGACGATGCCCCCCTGCCAAAAAAAGCCAAGGACTGAGGGTGCGTATTATAGACCACAGAGGCAAAAGTACACCTGTATTCGTATAAGTAAAATCTTTACTGATGATAAACCGCTGCATACCCACGCGTTAGACAATGCTGATAGCTTGCTGGTACTGGGGATGTAGAAAAATCAGTATGAAGAGCCAATGTAGTTGGATAATATGGCACTCAAACTTGTTTCTTCGCCATCTCCATCAACTTGCTCGCAAAAATAAAATCTTGCAGTGTTGCCACGTCAGCATGAAAAATGTCGGACGAAGTACCCTCCCAAGCTTTTTTTCCTTGCTCAAGAAACAAAATGCTATCGCCCATAGACACAATACTATTCATGTCATGGGTAACCACTGTAGTGGTAATATTGTATTCATAGGTGAGCTCTTGAATCAGTTGATCTATCAACAGTCCTGTCCTTGCATCAAGACCAGAGGTAGGTTCATCACAAAAGAGGTACTTAGAGTTATTAACAATAGCACGTGCTACACCTACTCTTTTCTGCATGCCACCACTCAACTCACTAGGCATTTTTTTATTCACATTGGACAGCCCTACACGTTGGAGACAAAAATTAACACGGTCTAGTTTGGCATCTTGCGGCATATCAGTAAGGATGTCGAGCGGGAACATCACATTTTCCTCCACATTTTTAGAATCAAATAATGCCCCTCCCTGGAACAACATCCCTATCTCTCTTCTAATACGCACTGTTCTACTTCTAGGCGCATTTGAAAAATCTCTTCCATCAAACACGACGTGTCCCTCATCAGGCTGAATAAGCCCCACGATGCATCTTATAAGTACGCTTTTGCCAGTACCACTTGCTCCAATAACCAGATTTACTCTTCCTTGCTCAAATTGCCCACTCACGCCATCTAGAACCGTTTTATCAGCAAAGGCCTTACTCATATTCTGAAACGTGATCATACCTAGATAGAAGGATTCAAAAGTAGTTGAGTCATTACGTAATCGGCCAGCAATATGGCAATGCAACTGTCTGTCACAGCTCGCGTACTTGCTCTACCAACCGCTACTGCCCCCCCAGATATGTAGAACCCCCGGTAGGCAGAAATGGAAGAGATCAGAAGAGCATAGACCACTGAGTTATAAACCGCAAAGTAAACTGAATAGAGATCAAACATGTGTCTAAGGCCACTGATATAGTCTTCAGGCGCCACTGACACAACAAACTTAGCAGCGATGAGACCACTGTAAACAGCAAGAAAAGCGGATATAATCACCAGGAGGGGGTAGGTTATGATACTAGCAAGTATCTTAGGCAACACGAGATAGGAAGTCGTATTGATACCTAAAATTTCCAGGGCATCGATTTGCTCACTAATGCGCATAGAACCAAGCTGGCCCGCAATACTTGACCCTACTCTGCCAGCAAACACGATAGCCATGACCGTCGGCGCCGTCTCTAATATAGTCATCTCACGTACCCCATACCCCACTAAAAAAGTACTGGCGAACGGCGATGACAAGGTGTGGTAAATTTGGATGCTTGCTACAGCCCCTATAAATACCGACACAATTGCTACAAGAAAAATAGAGTTAACACCTATAGCAACGCACTCGTCTACTGTCTGCCGAACATACGTCCTGAATCGCTCTCTGTTGACAAACATTGAGTATAGAAATATGAAATACTTTCCTATACCTTCCATATAGTGTGGTTAACCAGACCGCTGAAGGTACGAAATTTCAGTTACATACAGGTTACCTTTCCTTGCTACAATAGCCACTGCGGTTGGGTATTACTCGCGCATGCCATACATTTGAATCGTGTCTCCTAAGACTATGGATCTCGAAGCTTATAGAGAATATTGCTTACAGAAGAAGGGAGTTACCGAAGAGCTTCCTTTTGACGGAAACACGCTCGTGTACAAGGTCATGGGCAAAATATTCACACTAACGAATATGGAGATATTCGAAAGTATTAACCTTAAGTGCGATCCAGAGACAGCCTTACAACTCAGAGAGGCACACACCGGGGTTGTCCCCGGCTACCATATGGATAAAAAACACTGGAACACGGTAAGGATGGATGGCAATATCCCCGACACAACGCTCTATCAATGGATCGATGATTCTTATTGGCTAGTAGTAGGCAAGCTATCCAGGAGAGACAAAGAATGGATCGAACAGAAATCCCAATAAATAGTAAAGCTGCTTTAATTCCCACTACAAACAATACGCTGAAGCATGAGGCAGTACCTGGATTTGATGCAGCATATCCTTGATCGAGGAGTAAAAAAAGAGGATAGAACTGGCACAGGCACCCTCAGCACGTTCGGCTATCAGATGCGCTTCGATCTAGCAGAAAGTTTTCCGCTGGTCACCACAAAAAGGGTACACCTCAAGTCTATCATCTACGAACTGTTATGGTTTTTAAAGGGTGATACCAATATTCGATACCTGAATCGGCACAAGGTGACCATCTGGAATGAATGGGCCAATGAGCAAGGAGACTTGGGCCCTATTTATGGCTACCAATGGAGAAGCTGGCCTACAGCTAATGGGGGAAAAATTGATCAAATTTCACACGTAGTTAAGCAGATACAAGAGACTCCTGATTCTAGAAGATTGATAGTCAATGTTTGGAATGTGGGGGAGTTGGGAAAAATGGCCTTACCTCCCTGCCACATACTCTTCCAATTCTACGTAGCGGAGGGCAAGCTTTCGTGCCAGCTATACCAACGCAGTGCCGACGTATTTTTGGGGGTTCCTTTCAACATTGCTTCTTATGCACTACTTACTATGATGGTAGCTCAGGTCTGCGGTCTAGCACTGGGGGAGTTGATACATACGCTCGGAGATGCTCATCTCTACTGTAATCATCTAGAACAGGCCAGGCTGCAAGTTGCCAGAATGCCCAAGAAACTACCTACCATGCAACTCAATCCCACCGTCAAAGACATCTTCAGTTTTCAATATGAAGACTTTGCCATCAAAAATTATGTTGCTCACCCACCCATCAAAGCATCTATTGCTGTCTGAACAATGAGTGACGCATTATCATGTCTTTGGTTTTATTGAGGCAACATAGCAACGAGTGGACACAGCCACGCGGTACCTACTTTAACGGGCTATCAACCTAAACTTTCTCCCAGGAAGAAACTTGACGATTTTCTTAAGCTCAAGCTGCAAGAGGACAGCCGATAACTGGTTAAGGGGTATCTGGGTTTGGTGACTCAATTGGTCGATATGTACTTCTCCTTGAAGCTTCCCAATAACTTGGGCCACACTTCTTTCAACCTCTGTGAGTTCCGAAATCCTGTCTAGTACATCCAGAATAGACTTTGAAATAGGCCTCTCCTCATCCCAGTGCATAGCATACGCAATATCAGCAGCACTGGTGAGCAGATGGGCCTGATGAGTCTTAATCAAGTGATGACAGCCAACAGAGTATGGCTCATAAATACTCCCAGAAACGGCAAAAACTTCCCTATTGTATGCATTAGCATATTGGGCAGTAATGAGAGCACCACTTCTTTTACCAGCTTCTACCACAATCGTTGCATCTGCCATGCCGGCAATAATACGATTGCGTGCGGCAAATTGATGCGCTGCTAGTTTAGTCCGGAGTGGATGTTCAGCTAAAAGCCCTCCTCGGGCCAACATTTCTTCCGCAACTCTTTTGTGGGCTGATGGATAAACAGTGTCCACTCCTCCGGCTACCACGGCCAAGGTAGGTAAGCCCACGGCTAGTGCCGTTTTATGTGCATGGATATCAACGCCATAAGCCAACCCACTTACAATCAACAAGGTATGGGCACTGAGCTCGCCAAGTAGTGTCTCCACCACTTTTTTGCCATAGTTGGTAGCATTTCTGGTCCCTACAATGCTCAGTACCTTCGCTGCGTTCAGGTCCACATCGCCCCGCAAGTAAAGCAAAGTTGGTGTACCATCAATATGCCTTAGGCGTTCTGGGTAGGCCTCCTCCCAGGGAGTCAGGATACGTATATTGGCCTTCTCATGGAGTGCTAAGAATTCGGTTGCTTGAGCATATGCATCGCCACTACGTATTGTTTGTGCTATGCATTGACTAACTCCTGGCACTTGGGTTAGCTCTCTGGGCATACTTTGAAAGATAGCTTGAGCTGAACCAAATCGTGCCATAAGCTTCTGCGCAAGTACATACCCTACTCCTCTAACTTGGCTAAGAGCTACTTGGTACAGCTTTTCTTCAACCTGCATAGCCGCTGTGTCTTTTACCACCGAGCATACCCATTGCTCCTTGAAGACAGAAGTGTATTGCGAAATTCTTGGCCAAATCCAATTAATAAATGAATTCCACTAACGTCTCCAGCTGAAGAAACCGAGAACCTTTGATAAGAAAGTTAGTATCCTCAAACTTTTGCTGTTTCAGATAAGCTACTAACGACTCTTTGGCGAAGAAATAAAGGGCACTGGGATTGCTTTCTTTGGCGGCTTTCATATGTGGCCCACAAAGTAAAACAGACTTGTAAACGGCCTGCGTAGTCAATCTGCCTACTGCCTGATGGGCCTCTTCGGTCTCTTCACCTAGCTCGGCCATATCACCTATAATAAGTATCCGATGCGTAGCAGGCATTAAATGAAAAGCATGGATAGCACCCCTGATCGACTCGAGATTGGCATTGTACGCATCCAAAAAAATAGTGTTGCTCCCTTTTTTAATAACTTGTGAGCGGTTATTGCTGGGCCGATAGTTTCGGATAGCCTCGTTGGCATCGGTCTCATCTACTCCAAAATACTTGGCTACACACAGTGCAGCAGCAATGTTGTAGAAGTGGTAGTGTCCCGATAAATGAGAAGTGACGATCTGTGCATTTTCGCTCTGATATACTACAAAAGGGCCTTCTCTGACTAGCCGACAGTGATAAAAATCACGCTGCTGAGGATACGTAATAACCTGAGTTAACTGCTTAGTGACACCCCCTAGGACAGAATCCATTGTATTGAGAAACACCACCCCATCACGTCGAAACAAGTAATCATACAACTCACTTTTCCCTTTTATCACCCCCTCAAAACCACCAAATCCCTCAATATGTACATGCCCTATATTAGTAACCAAGCCATGAGTAGGCATAGCTATTTCACAGAGCCGTGCTATCTCCCCCACATGATTAGCACCCATTTCTACAATACCCACCTCTGTCTTGTCATCCATGGCCAACACCGTCAACGGAACACCTATATGGTTATTCAAATTTCCCTTAGTAGCCGTGGTCATGTAACGCCTACACAATATCGCTTGCATGAGCTCCTTGGTAGTGGTTTTACCACTAGATCCCGTAATACCCAGCATAGGAATTTTGAGCTGCTTTCTATGGTACATCGCTAGCCCTTGTAAGGTTTCCAGTACGTTGTCGACAAGTACATAGCGACTATCTGCTTGATACCGAGTATCATCAATCACAACACAAGACGCCCCTCTTTCTAACGCTTGCTGTGCAAAGGTATGACCGTCGAATCGAAGTCCCCTGAGTGCAAAAAAAATTGCATGGGGAATCATATTCCTAGAATCAGTAGCAATATTTCTGTGGACAAGATATCTCTGATAGAGGCATGCGATAGTGTCGAAAGAATACATCATATTGCTTGTGTGAGAGCGGTGCTTTGACTAAGATGCGCCAGTAGTTCTCGGAAAGGGCGTCGAGCAATAGGGTGCTCGGTCAAACGTGCCGACCCCAAGACGGCTCTTCCTTAATAACGTTTTCATCATGGCACAATATATTGATACAGCACCTAAACAAGAAACAGCCGCCCTGGTTGCGGTGACCACGCCCCAGCAGTCTGGTACAAGAACTAAGGAACACGTGGAGGAGCTCGCCTTCTTGGCTTTCACGTTGGGGATTAAGACGCTCGATATTTTTACACAAAACCTCGCCACACCCAACGCGAAGACTGTTGTGGGTAAAGGGAAACTAGAAGAGATTGCATTTTTTGTCAAGGAACAGCAGGTAGATCTGGTTATTTTTGATGATGAGCTTAGTCCTTCCCAAGTGCGTAACTTGGAGGGTGCCCTACACTGCAAGGTAATAGACAGGAATCTGCTGATTCTTAATATTTTTGCCATGCGGGCCAAGACCAATCAGGCAAAAACGCAAGTGGAGCTGGCGCAGTACAAATACGTATTGCCACGACTTACCAGAATGTGGGCGCACTTATCCAGACAAAAGGGGGGTAGTGCGGGCATGAGGGGCCCTGGAAACAAAGAATTGGAAACAGACCGACGGATTGCACAAGATAGGATAGCGCACTTGCACAGGAAGCTAGAAGCCATAGAGCGTCAAAGTGTCACGCAACGCAAAACCAGAGCACGAATCACTAGAGTAGCCCTGGCAGGCTATACCAACGTGGGCAAGTCGACCCTGATGCGTGTACTATCCAAGTCAAACGTCCATGTCGAGGATAAACTCTTTGCTACCATAGACTCTACAGTGCGCAAAGTGGCAATCCATGGGATCCCCTTTTTGCTCACGGACACGGTAGGCTTCATTCGCAAGCTACCACACACCCTTGTTGAGTGTTTTAAGTCTACTCTAAACGAGATAAAGGAAGCAGATATTATTTTGCACGTGGTGGATATATCACATCCGGCTCATAGAGAACATATCGAGGTGGTGCAAAAAACACTACAAGAGATTGGTGTATTAGAAGTACCCACGATTCTAGTTTTCAACAAAATTGATCAGCTCAATACAAATGAAGGAACGAAAGAGGCCGCCGCAGAGGCAGCAAGCTTGCAGCAGACTTCTCTTCTTCAGAAGAACGACTCCGCGGTATATATCTCGGCCCAACAACAGGAAAATATAGAGGTACTCAAGGAGGTGCTTTACCAGCAAGTATATCTGCAACACATGAAGATTTACCCCAATTACTTGAAAGAAGAAGCCTACCAGGCTAACTTCGCGTTCTCTTAGCCTCGTAGTTCAACGGATAGAACGGAAGTTTCCTAAACTTTAGATGTAGGTTCGATTCCTGCCGAGGCTACTCAGATCACTTGGCTTTCAAAGTATCTCCAGCCAAGTTACCCCCTCCCCACCCAGGCAGGGATGCTTAGTGATGACGCGCTTGACCTGACTGTGGGATCCCAAGTACTTGCGTACGGCACTGCGAAGAGCGCCCGTTCCCTTTCCGTGAATGATTTTTAATTGCCCATGACCCAGTAGTACTGCTTTGTCGATCCAACGATCTACGGTATCTAGAGCACTGTTTACAGACATTCCATGAAGGTCTATCTCAGGATTAAAAGAAGAAAATACGTCAGCAGCTACATTCAAAAGGCGTATGGCTGGCTGGACGGTTCGAGCAGTACGCTGAGCTTTCGCAGTTAAGTGGACCTTTGCAAGCTTCTCAATGGGCATACTGACCTCCATCGACTGAAAAATAACGGTTGCATACCTGCCAGTTATACTGACAATCTCCCCTACACATTCCTGGCCGCGCATACTCACGCTGTCTCCTTTCTTCAGTACATCTTGTCTCTCCATGTATAGCATTATTCTATTCGTGCTTGCAATTCCTCAAGCTGCTTTATGACCTCTTCATATATATCTTGCATTATATCAAGATGAGAGAGATAATACTGATAGCTCTTTTTAAGGGTCTCTGGGCTTATATTGTGCGTTTTGTAAACCAGATCTGCATTTTCCTTGGCTAACCGACGGGCAATATCTCCATCATTGGCATAATACTGCGCCATGGCCCTAGATATTTCTAGGTCTACTAGTATGGAGACCATACGATCCCGGCTCAGCAATTCGGCAGGAGACTTCACGCGTACGCTGCTAAGCGTGCACAATAGAATACCAAGAGCTATCAAACGTCGCATATAGTGCTCAAGGATGGTAACATGTAACGGACAAACCAGCGATGCTTTTCTATGCTATCGCTTGCACTTCTCTAAAAACCCAGGTCCTCCACACAATCCACCGCCCAACAAAAGTCCGACAAAGGCGATGTGGTACAGCAATACTCACACAACAGCATACCAACTCGATTTTATTTAAATACACACAACATCGAGTTTATCTAGCAAACAGGGGCTTCCCCCCACCAGTATCCAACACCCCCTAGATGCAAGAACACGCAACAGAGACAGAAACGAGCCTCGTCTGTGTAAGCGTTTACACCTCGCCGCGGGGTAAAATAACTAAAATAAAAGTTGCTAAGCTAGTTAGAAGCTCACACAATGCGCTAAAAAGTGTTCATTACAACCGAGAACAACAAGCACTACAGAGAAGCAAAAATACCGTTACAAAAGACGGCAACAAGCTTCGCGTAAATCTCGCTATTTTTACCTGCGGGCACGGGGTGTAACATGTTTGACCGCGCCAAAAGCGTCCTACAAGCAATAGCTCTTAGCACAGGCACCCATTTATGGAAGATATCCTATCAGAAGAAAACTACCAGTGCCTCCTCGCCGTTCGGGACAAAACACTGAATATTACCACCCTACCTGAGTGTCATTTGTCGATACATATAAGCGGTACGTGTTTCAAAGTGAGTTGTGTTAATCTCGTAACGACACAATGTATGCTACTAGAAGTGTACCGTTTGGCGTATGGGCATGCTTATCAACGTGTTCGATCTATCGAACAACTGTATCAAGACCATCCTCTACTAGTTGCTAATAACTGGTCCGCTGTCACGCTGTGTATTGATAACCAGCAGTATACTTTGATTCCTCAACAGCTATTTCAAGAAAAAAACGGGGCTGATTACTTAGGTCTTGCATGTCCCATAAGCACAAATGAGATTAGACATTTCACACATGTTTCTTTGAACGTAACAGTAGCCTTCGCCATGGATCCATGCCTCATAAACTGGTTTCAGGCAACCTATCATCAAGCAAGACTATACACCATACACCAGGCCAATGCACTCATAAAAAGTACGCATACTTATTTACAGCGTATCCGAGCAAGCACACTACCCATCGTACTAGTTTTTGTAGAAGAGAGGTATCTCTACATAACAGTCATGGGAAAAAGTATGTTATACTATTACAACAGGTTCCAATACACGCATAGCGATGAATGGTTACGATATATCCTGATTGTGATGCATACACTAAAACTCGATACAAGCTTACATACCGTTATTCTGGGAGGTAAGGTGACTAAGAGCGCACCGGCCTATAAGAAAGCGCGTAACTACATCAGGAAGCTTACCTTGATGGGCAGACCCCCCTATTTAAAATCTAGAAGTATTTTTTCAAAAGAGATGATGGGGAGCCACTTGGATGTACTGAGCACATATCTCTGTCATCAAAATTTGTAGAAATTTACGCGGAGGACTATACAAACCAAAGCATCTCGAGACCCTTACGTAAGAGGCGCAGCATTGCCACAGGGCTTCTTTAAAATCATTTTTAGGCGTAATAGACGACCGTTCTTGGCTGAACGATACCCTTTTGTCTACTAAAATGTGACTTCCTGCAGGAGGTGTCACTTAATCAAGACAAGAGATCACACGCTACCCATCATGTACATTGGCAGCGGTGGCACGTACCGCTAGGACTAAGGCTGTGTCTGTGGCTGCCAGGTAATGACGCTTGTGGCTATACTAGTAGTCCCTTAAGAAAGGTTACTATGTGTATTATACTAAGTTGAGGAGTGTTTTTGCGGGTTAATTTTCTTAAAAAGGGGTAGGAAAAAACGCAAGGGAATAGTTGCTTGAGATGAGCTCCTTGCAAAAAAATCGTACGCATAGGTGGGGTCACTCACCTCATCAATCACAAACCGATCTGCTTAAAAGCCTACTCTCCAAGCAGCTCAATCCGCAACGCCCCCTCTACGTGTTAGGACATGTCATCCCCTTGAAACAGCTAGAAGAGCATTTTGCTCCTCTCTATGGGCGTGTGGGTTGACCGAGTCATCCTCTCAGAAAGATGAGTGCCCTTTTGATGCTCAAATACCT
>JALOLY010000012.1 GCA_025455725.1 Amoebophilaceae bacterium
GTTTCACAAATCGTTCGTTAACCAGCTGACTGACGTTCACGTTAACTGCCAGTTACCACCGCTGTCCACAGAACGTGTTTGCCTCGATCGACGAGCTGGACTCAAAATTGTATCGTCTAACTAACTGGAAAACTGACTTAGCTGCTTATCTGGGCCAAGATTCATGGAAACAACTAAGCTCGTTGGAGAGAGCTCAGGTGGCCATCTGTTCTGTGCCTACCAACGGGCAATCGGGCAGTGTCCAGACTCAGAACAACTAGGCAATCGGGCAAGCGTATTTGGCATTTATTGTCCGCAGATCTAGGGCTTGGCGGAAGACGTTGGTTTTTCTCTGATGACGTCACTACCATCCCGGGACCTAGTTGCAATTTCGCCGCAGCTACTCGAACCAATTAGGCATCGTTCTGTCACAGGTGTCACATCAACGTTTGGTTGATGAGGCTGACAGTTACCATCAGACTGCTGTTGCTGCTGGTGCAGACACTGTTGTCGTTGGTTACTGTTACCAACGACCGATTCGTAGGATGGTAAAAATTCGTCGTCGATCACCTAAAACACATTTCAGTACACTGAGGGGGAGTCAGAATTCACAACAAAAACTTTACGGCAGTCTTTATTGCGACAGTTCAAAATGATTGGGAAAAAGTAGGCCTGAGACTTCAAATAACGTAAATTATTGAACCCTGCTATCCCTTTTTCCCAGACGGATGATGAGACCCGTTGTGTATCCTGTCCTTACAAAGGCATCTGTCAGCGACATTAGGAACGCTTGGTTTAGTAAGACAGGTTATGGCCTAATTTTTTTCTCCACTACAAGGGTAAGTTCTGTTGCCGTTATGCTCTTTGGGGAAGATTTAGGTCAATGGGTGCGGATACTTAAGTGGCATAAGACTAAGCCTATTTGTACTTGTTTTTTAGCGTTGTTCTTTGTTCTTGGAGTTCATCTATACTTTCATCGATATCGCCTCTACTAACGCTCAAGATGATGCCCACAGCCATGCCTGTGAATAGTAGGGAGGTGCCTCCCATACTTACAAAGGGCAATGGAAGTCCTGTAACAGGTCCCAAGCCTACGGCTACGCCCATGTTGACCATGGCTTGGAGTACTAGTGCAAAGCTGAGGCCAGCTGATAACAACCCACCGTAAGCCCGGTTGCTTTGAGAAACATTGCGGATGCCTTTGTAGAGCAAGGCTAAGTATAGCAGTACGACCACGACGCCACCCACTAGACCATATTCTTCTACCAGAACAGCATAGATGAAATCTGAATAGGGATGAGGTAAAAAGTTTCTTTGCTGGCTATTGCCTGGTCCTTTGCCGTACAGCCCACCCGTAGCAATTGCGATATATGCCTGCTCTGTTTGGAAGGGTAGCTTATCTTGGGTAAAGACTTTCAGACGGCTCAAAGCTGTTGCGCCTCTTTGTCCTGCACACATAGCAATAAAACCCACCATGATGCCAACTGCCGTCAGCATCATCAGGTATTTGATGGGCGTCCTACCGATATACATCAACAACATGCAGGTCAGCAAGAGTAACAAGGCGGAAGAAAAGTTAGTAAGTGCGATGAGACCACAAATGACGCCACACCACACTAGCATAGGCATCAAAGTTTCCTGGAAATTGCCGATATGGCGCTGTTGTTTAGCCAGCATATTGGCGAGGTTGGCTATTAAAGCGAGTTGGGCCAAATCGGAAGGTTGAAAAGCTTTGTTGATGACTGGGATGGTCAGCCAACGAGAAGCTTCATTGAGGGTGAGTCCATAGCGCCAAGTCAAGAACAGCAGCGGTACAGAGATCCATAAAGCAAGCTTGGACAGACCCGGATAGTAGCGATAGTCTATCTTATGTGCCACCCACATGACTCCCAGACTACTCAGTATTAGTAAAGAATGTTTGACCAAGTAATATTCTGTATTGCCTTGCATCTTGCGATAAGCCAAAGCACCGGCAGCACTATAAACGGTCAGGATGCTCAAGGTGGTTAATAACAACATGATCGCCCATATAAAGGGGTCACCTTTGAGATGGCGTTTTAGCCACTGATTGATGGGTTGTTTCATCGTTTGGTTGATTTTTCTTACAGGGTCAATGGGGGCCATTTATCCTTCCTTGTCTTGGGCACTTTGCGCGTGCAGCACGGCTTGTTTAAAGCGTTCGCCTCTTTCTTCAAAATTTTTGAACAGGTCAAAGCTAGCGCAAGCTGGGGAGAGCAGCACGATGCCTGCGGGTTTTGCTAAAGTAAGTGCTATCTCTACTGCCTCTTCCATGTGCTGTGTTTCATGGATAGGTGCCACGAGTTGCTGGAAGGCTTGGTGTAGCTTCGTGTTGTCTTTTCCCAGGCAGACCATTGCCTTGACACGTGTTTTTGAGAGGGTTTGCAGTGTTGTATAATCATTACCTTTGTCTACACCGCCCGCTATCCAGACGATGGGTTGTGAAAAACTCATCAAGGCAGCGTAAGTTGCTGCTACATTGGTACCCTTGGAGTCGTTGTAGAAGTGTACCCCATCGATTTGCGTAACCCACTCGATGCGGTGAGGAATACCTTTAAAGGTGGTTAGTCCTGTTTGTATTTGTGCTGTGTCTATGCCGAGAATTTGGGCCACTTTTAAGGCCACGAGGGTGTTGAACCGATTGTGTTTTCCTAAAAGCTGGCAATTAGCGGTGTCAAGTATGGAGCGTGATACATTGGCCTCGATGCTGTGCTGTATTGATACGGGATGTTGGTGAGGTAGTATGGTATGTTGCCGTCGGTAAGTCTGTATATTAATGTCTTCTTGGTTGTAGATGAAATGATCTTTAGAAGTCATATTCCGCAGCATGTTGAATTTAGCCTGAATATAAGGTTCCATCTGGCCTTGATATCGATCTAGGTGATCTGGCGTGATGTTCAGTAAACATGCAATAGCTAGCTTGCAGCTATACATCCCCTCTAGTTGAAAACTACTCAGCTCGAGTACGTAGTATGCACGATCTTTCTCTAAAACTTTTCTAGCAAAGCTGGTGCCTACATTGCCAACTATATCCACATCAAGCCCTGCTTCTTTTAGTAGGTGGTATGTGAGGTGTGTTGTGGTTGTCTTGCCGTTGGTGCCTGTCACACCAATCAGTGAAGCCTGGGTATAGCGACTAGCCAGCTCTATTTCAGCAATGATGGGAATACCTCTTTTGTGAATTGTCTTAATGATGGGGGTACTATCTGGTATACCTGGACTTTTGACTATTTCATGGGCTTCCAGGATAGTGTCTTGGGAGTGTTGTCTCTCTTCAAAGACAATTTTGTGTGCTGTTAGTGCCTCTTTGTAAGGTGCAGCAATTTCACCCGCATCGGAGACAAATACTGATAAACCCTTTGCTTGCGCTAGTAGTGCGGCACCTGTACCACTTTCTCCTGCGCCCAGTATCGCTATTTTTTTGATGGACATAAAATATATTGCTGTACGGTGTGTTGAGTCAAGAAGCCATTCAAGCAACCACGATGTGCGTCCCGGTTGGGGCTTGTATTTGTTGAAAACAGCTCCCTAGCCTACGCAAAGAAAAGCGTATGCGCATTGTGTTTTCCCCGGATGAGTAGCACTTTTGTGGGCCGTTGGGTATACAAAAAACACAAGTTTATGGAACAGATTCGGAATATCGCCATTATTGCTCACGTGGATCATGGCAAGACCACCATGATTGACTCGCTGCTGCAGCAGTGTGGTACCTTTCGCGCCAACCAGAACATCACAGAGCGGGTCATGGATAGTAATGACTTGGAAAAAGAACGGGGTATCACCATTCTCGCCAAATGCACTTCAATTAAATGGTATGATGTTCGTATCAATATCATTGATACCCCCGGACACGCTGATTTCGGCGGGGAGGTAGAGCGTGTATTGTCTATGGCTGATGGTGTCATGCTACTGGTTGATGCTGCTGAGGGGCCTATGCCACAGACCAAGTTTGTTTTAGGTAAAGCGCTATCACAAGGATTAAAGCCTATGGTGGTCATTAATAAAGTGGATCGCTCCGATGCCCGTTCGGATGAAGTGGTCAATGATGTGTTTGACCTATTTGCCACACTGGGTGCAGATGACCAACAGCTTGATTTTCCTATACTCTATGCTTCAGGGCGTAGTGGCTGGTGTGTTCGTGAACTGCAAGATGAACGAAAGGACCTTACGCCTATGCTCGAGCTCATCGTGGCGCATGTTCCAGTGCCTCAAGTAGATAAAGAAGGGCCCTTTTCTATGTTGGCTACCTTATTAGATTCAGATGCGTTCCTGGGGCGTATTCTCACAGGGCGCATTGTCAGTGGCACGGCAACACTGAATATGCCTATCAAAGTATTGAACTTGCAGGGTGAACAATTAGAATGCGGTCGGCTCACCAAACTGCAAATCTTCTCTGGTGTGGAACGTGTGCCTGTGAGCAAGGCTGTTGCTGGCGATATTGTCTCTATTGCCGGTACTAAAATTGCCTCAGTGGCCGACACAATTTGTGATGTAAGTGTCAACGAACCGGTACCCTCTACTCCCATTGACCCGCCGACCATGGCCATCACCATCAGTGTCAACGATTCTCCCTTGGCTGGACAAGAGGGCTCAAAAGTTACCAGTCGTATGCTCTATGATCGTCTGATGGCAGAGGACGAAACTAATGTAGCCATTACTGTCACGCGGTCAGTAAACAAAGATAGTTTTGAAGTAGGTGGTCGTGGAGAATTACAATTGGGCGTACTAATTGAGACCATGCGTCGTGAAGGGTTTGAAATGTCTATTTCGCGTCCACGTGTTCTGCTCCAAAAAGATAGTAACGGCGTACTACTGGAGCCTATGGAAGAAGTTGTCGTTGATGTTGATGAGGATTTTAGTGGAACGGTGGTGAAGAAAGTGTCGCTGCGCAAAGGAATTATGACGGATATGCGTCCGTCTGGTAGGGGAAAAACGCGCATTACCTTTCTGGCCCCGTCTCGTGGATTAATTGGTTATCAAAGTGAGTTTCTCACCGATACACGGGGCACAGGCGTGATGAATAGACTTTATCATAGTCATGCAAAACATAAGGGTGCTATTGAAGGTCGTCGCAATGGTGTGCTTGTCTCCACGGGTCAAGGTGAGGCTGTTGCTTATGCTATCTTCAATTTGCAAGATAGGGGCACCATGTTTGTGAGTCCTCAAGACAAAGTTTATGGGGGCATGATAGTGGGCGAACATAACCGAGAAAATGACTTGGAGGTCAACATTTTGAAAGGTAAGCAACTCACCAATATGCGTGCTTCTAGCACAGACGAAGCGGTACGACTGATACCGCCACGGAGAATCTCACTGGAGGCGATGCTTTCCTACATTGATGAGGATGAGCTTCTTGAAGTGACACCAGAAAGTCTTCGGCTACGTAAACGTGAGCTGGATCCTAACAACCGCAAGAAAGCTTCTCGGACTGCTAAAGGATAAGCGAGGGAGGGTCTTTTGAGTAAGGGAGCTGCTGCTTTTGATGGGATCTCGATGCTGATACGGTGCGAGTACAAGGCAACCATGTGAACCTAGCCATGGCTCCGACGTATGTCGCGCGTTAGTACGTGCGACTTTTTTGATGCCGCAAAAGGGTGGCTAGGGTGATGGCCATAACAACACAAAACATAAACACCGGCATGGAAGGTGCCTGCAAGGTAACGATGTCTTGCTCGATGAGTCCTCGTTGATGCAGGAAGAGTATGATCAGCGTAAAGGCGTTATTAAAGAAATGTGCAGCTATAGGAAAAAGTAAATCCTTGGTCCACCAATAGATATAACCAAATAATGTTCCGAGTAAAAACCTGGGCAAGAAGCCATAAAACTGTAGATGAATGGCGCTAAAGATAAAAGCGCTGATACCAATGGCTAGGTGGATGTTACTAGTAAGTTCATGGCAAATTTTCTGGACTAGGCCCCTAAAAAGAAGCTCTTCACCTATGGCGGGAATAACACCTATGACCACAATGGCCCCCCCTAGCTCCTCTAGTGATCGAAAAGTGGTGAGTAAGGTGGTGATTTTTTGTAAGGCAGCTTCTTTTTCTTGTGCCCATATTTCAAATGTCTTGAGCCAATGGGGAAGTGTGATAACCGCGTTCCATTGAATAAACCATGTGTTAATTACCATGAAAACTAGGACCAATCCTAGGGTGAGGAGCAGAGGTACGGAGTAACGTTGGTTCCACGGAAAGAGTGTTTGCACGCGTTGCTGCATGAAAACGTATAAATAAAGTAAAGGTGCCACAATAAATGCGCTGCTAGATACAATAGCTTGTAACATGAGTAGCGGCCATTTAGGAGGCACTGCTGTCTTCATGGCTTCTCCAACATCACCAATACCTGAAAAACAAATTGCAGACGCTGCTAGCTGGCCTAAAAAAGTGCCCAATGTTACCAAAGAAAATAACAAGGCAAGATGGCTCCAGGATGCTCTGCTGGCTGATGCAGAAGGAACGGTATGTTTTTGAGGCATGTGTGCACGGAACTTAAATAAGAATGTCGGGACTTATCACTGATTAACTGACTCATGTATGGATTCAGCAACCGCTTTGAACAAGGTGCGGGATCATTCTCATAGTGCTATGGTACAGATTGGAAACATACAATTGGGCGATTTTCCGCTACTGCTGGCTCCCATGGAGGATGTGAGCGACCCTCCCTTTAGGGCTGTATGCAAAGAAAAGGGAGCTGACTTGATGTACACAGAATTTATTCTTGCAGAGGGCCTGATTCAAGATGCCACCAAAAGTATCCAGAAACTAGATATTTATGACTATGAGTACCCTATGGGCATTCAAATATATGGTGAGAAGATCGGTTCCATGCGTGAAGCAGCTGCCATTGCCGAAGCATCTCAGCCTGCCCTTATCGACATTAATTATGGCTGTCCGGTCAAGAAAATAGCTTGTCGTGGGGCTGGTGCGGGTATTCTCCTGGATCTCCCTAAAATGCAAGCTATGACTGCAGAAATTGTCAAGCGTGTCTCTGTGCCCGTGACAGTGAAGACTCGGTTGGGCTGGGATGAGAGTACGATCAATATTGTGGAAGTGGCCCAAAGGTTACAAGATGTGGGTATCCAGGCCCTGACTATTCACGGAAGAACTAGAAAGCAGATGTACAAAGGGGAGGCCAATTGGGAGCTCATTGCAGCGGTTAAAAATCATTCTCATATTCACATTCCCATTTTTGGCAACGGCGATATTAGTAGTCCCCAAAAGGCCTTAGAATACAAGTATAAGTATGGTGTAGATGGTATCATGATTGGGCGTGCCAGTATTGGCTATCCTTGGATCTTCCAAGAGATCAAGCATTTCATGAAGACAGGGGCCGCGCTTCCGCCACCCAATTTGCAGGAACGAATAGAAGTCATCAAAAAGCACTTACGATGTGCGCTGAAATGGAAAGGTGAAAGGACGGGCTTGCTAGAAATGCGAAGCCACTACACCAGGTATTTCAAGGGTATAGAAAATATCAAGTCTTTTCGGACAGGATTGGTCACAGCCTCTACCCCTGAGGCCGTGGATGCCATCTTAGATGAGATTGCTTGTGCTTGCGCGCACTGATGTTAGACTAGCATGGAGCACCCTTTTGCTTCTTTGCTCAGTATCTGGGTGGAAAAAATACGAGACCTCGTACACGTGCCACCCGGAGTTCTCCCCAAAAAAGCGGATAAGCCAATATGATCGTAAGGAAATTTTCCTCTTCAACTATAAAAATGTTCATTCAGGTGATCCTATGCCATGCAAAGGATTCAGTACTTTTTTAACTTTCCCTGTACTTGCACGTGCTATAGTGGTTTAGATACGGCAGATGATGTTTCCTGGGTAGTGTGTAGGGTTGCTAAAACAGCATACAAGATGGCTGCTAATGCTATGCAAAAACAAACTATAATGACTACTTTCCGGCTTTTAGCTGTTTTTTTATCTCAAGGTAAAGTAGATTTCCGGGCACCATGAAAAAATACACACTTCTTACAGTGCTCTTATTGGGTATCACAGTGGCGCATGCCCAGGGAAGGCTAAGCATTCAATTATCGCCCGGCATATCCCTGAACAGGGTGCATACAAACCCTAACAATCAAGGTTTTTCTTCGGCGGGGGCCGCTTTTTACTTTAAAACTGGTGTCGTTGGTGATTATCCTATTCGAGAGAATTACTGCGTAAGCACGGGGTTGTTGTATTCAGCCCAACATCTTGCTATTGAAAATAAAAAATCATCACCCAGTCTTCTAGAAGCGCATGCACTGCACTACCTACAAACTCCTCTTCTTCTCAAACTTTACACAAGCGAGCTCACATTAGATACTCGACTCTACGTGATGTTAGGCATTATTGGCCAACTTAGAATCAACGCAAGAAACACTGAACTGCAAGCAAACTTGCAGCAGCCTTTCATTAAGACATTTCGTCGTTGGGGCTGTTCAGGGTTACTGGGTATGGGAATCGAGTACGACCTCAGCCTGTCTACTAGTGTTTTTGGCGGCTTTAGTTATCAATATGGACTGCTAAGCGTCATTGCACAACATGCTCAGCATCCGCCTGCTTCCAGGATGATGGGCCATAGCGATCTACTGAGTATCGATTTGGGAGTAAGATTCTGAGAAATTTTGATGCATCGTGGCCAACCTTACTTCATAACGATCACTACCGTTCACATGCACTAATCAGGGCACTAAGCTCTTATCTTATTATTCGTTTCGAAAGGCGAGAGCAGCCGTGCGGTCCGCTATTCCATAGAGTGACGCGCTGACTGTGGGTGTGTCACTAAGAGGCTTACGAGGAAGATTATCCTTCAGTAGTGCTCTATACTGCTACCTCCTTCTTGTGCATGCTAGTGAAGATTAAGAACATTTCGTTATGTTTACGGATCGTGCGTATCGTGAACGTTTCTGATTGAAGAACTCGAGGTATAGGCCTCGTATGTCGTAGCAATATGAAGTTATCCTCATTTAAATTTGACTTGCCCTCTAAGCTCATTTCTCCCCACCCTGCCGCCAATAGAGATGAAGCACGACTCATGGTCGTCCACAAGGATACTGGCAAGATTGAGCACAAGCATTTCAAAGATGTAATCGATTATCTATCAGAAGACGATGTATTGGTCGTCAATGATACCAAAGTATTTTCTGCGTTGCTCTATGGTAGCAAGGAAAAAACAGGTGCGCCCATAGAAGTGCTGCTATTGCGAGAGTTGAACGGAGAACATCATTTGTGGGATGCACTAGTGGATCCGGCTAGGAAAATCCGCGTTGGCAACAAATTATTTTTTGGTGATGGGGAGTTAGTGGCAGAAGTACTGGATAATACCACGTCTAGGGGAAGAACACTCAAGTTTCTTTTTGATGGGACAACAGAGGATCTACACGGCATCATTGAGCAGCTGGGTAACACACCACTTCCTAAAGAAATCAAGAGAAAAGTAATACCTGAGGATCGCAGTCGCTACCAGACCGTTTATGCGCAACAAATAGGCGCTGTTGTGGCACCTACTGCGGGTCTACATTTTACACCTCACTTGCTTAAGCGATTAGAGCTCCAAGGTATACATATCGCCTCTCTTACCCTACATATTGGCTTAGGATCGCTGAGGCCTGTCGATGTAGAAGACTTGACCAAGTATAAGGTAGACTCTGAGTTTATGTCTATTCATGAGACAGTAGCGCGTGTAGTCAACCAAGCATTGAATCAGAGGAAGCGTGTTTGTGCTGTTGGTGTTTCTACTGCTAAAGCTATAGAATCCTCTGTTTCTGCTGCTGGGGGGCTAAAAGCCAGTCATGGGTGGACCAACAAGTTTATTTTCCCTCCTTATCCATTCAGAGTTTGTACGTCCTTGATCACTAACTTTCACTTGCCAGCGTCAGCCCCACTGATGACTGCGGCTGCCTTGGGAGGATATGATTTGATTATGGAAGCATATCAATTAGCCGTCAAGGAGAAATACCGATTCTTTGTGTACGGTGATGCTATGTTGATACTGTAGTAGGTGTGAGCTGACTGCTTGTAGCATGAAAGCACTGCGCCACTTGGGTATTTTGCTAAAATCAATCTTTTCTCCTTGTTATTGGGGGTAAACGTTGTCGGGCCGCTCTGTAGTTATACTAAGCATGAAATATTTGACAGGAGATGAGTCTGGCCCAAGGTGTAGCATGATGAAAAGAGTGCGCCTGCGTGTTAGTCTGTGCCAGTTTTTATTGAGTTTTTCTTTCTCGCTGCATGTCTGGGCAAAAGTGCCAACGAGCCAAGATACCTTGGAACGTGATGCGAAAGACCAGATCGACCGGAATAATCTGCCAGAACATATTGCGATTATCATGGATGGCAATGGTAGGTGGGCTAGCAGGCAGGGTAAACCAAGAGTATTTGGCCATCAAAATGCTATACAAAGTGTTCGAGAAGTGGTAGAAGGTTGTGGTGAGCTAGGCATTTCTTGTCTGACCTTGTACGCTTTTTCTACGGATAACTGGAAACGCCCTAAAAAAGAAGTAGACAGCCTAATACGCCTGATTGTTACTACTATTGACAAAGAGCTGGTAGAACTCGTACAAAACAATGTGCGACTCAATTTTATAGGTGATCTGCTTAGCCTTCCAAAGAATTGTCAAGAAGCTATCCAAAGAGCTACGAAACTTTCTAACCACAATCGGGGGCTGCTCTTGACCATTGCACTGAGCTATAGCGGGAGATGGGATCTGGCTGAAGCTGCCAAAGGTATTGCCAGGGATGTGCAGGCGGGTCTCTTGTCGTTGCAAGACATTGATGCCACCCTTTTTAAAAGATACCTTACTACCCAGGGTACGCCTGATCCGGCACTGCTGATCAGGACAAGCGGCGAGATGCGGCTCAGCGACTTTCTTTTAGGACAACTTGCCTATACAGAACTGTTTTTCACTTCCGTTCTTTGGCCTGACTTTAGAAAGCACCATCTTTACGAGGCTATTTTGGAATACCAAAGACGAGAAAGACGATTTGGCAACTTGGAAAAGTGAGTATACTGCAGTATGAAAGAAAATTTTTATCGTACCGCCTTGGTGCAATTTGTTGCCAACTGTGTGTTGGCTGCGGGCGCTTTAGCGCAACCTAAGCCCACCTTTTACCCGCTTGAACTTAATTATGCTGCTCCTGCTACTTATCTGATCGAAGACGTTCAAATTACTGGTGCCAAGTCCCTAGACAAGGAAGCAATTGTGACCATTTTAGGGCTTGGTGCTGGTGACACGGTCCAAATACCTGGATCAGCCATTGCGGATGCTATGCGCAGATTGTGGCAGCAGAAGCTATTCAGTGATGTGGCCATTCATGCCTCTCAAGTTGATGATCATCGTGTTATACTCACCGTTAGTATTACTGAGAGTCCTAGATTATTGGACTATTCTTTTGAGGGTGTGAGCAAAGGAGAGCAGGAGAAGCTTATCGAGAAGATCAAGCTTGTAAAAGGGGAGGTTGTAACGGAAGGGATCATTAAAAACACTCAAAAAATTATTGAAAATTACTGGGTAGCAGAGGGATATTTATACACGACAGTCACCATTACCTCTGTGCCTGATCCCGTGCGTACTGCTTATACCTGCCTCCACATTAGAGTTGATAAGGGGGAGAAATTAAGCGTCAATGCCATACACTTTGAAGGGAATCAGCATGTGAGTAGCGATGTGCTAAAAAGTCAGATGCAGCACATTCGAGAGAGGCCTCGCTTTACGTTGGTCAAAGACATACTCAAGCAAGTACTTACCCTGCAACCTATCAGGGCGCGGGGCGTACTTTGGCACCCATTTAGTTTCCAGAAAAGTTGGAGCTACTTGCAGAAGCACGTGATTCTGTTCCCCTCTAAGTTTAATGAGGCTGAGTTCGCAGAAGAAAAGAAGCGCATTGTAAGTTACTACCAGAGCGAGGGATTCAGGGATGCAGCCGTTATAGAAGACAAGGTGTGTAGGCGGGGGGATACTTTGCTCGATGTGTGGATGAAGGTACGAGAAGGAAAAAAATACTACGTAGGGGCTATCAAGTGGGTGGGCAATTATCTTTACGATGATTGCACTCTCAATCAGATACTCAAAATCAGAACGGGCGATGTATACGATCCAACGCTACTCCAGAAGAGGCTTTATAGAAATCCAGAAGGACAAGATGTTGCCTCACTGTACGTGGATAATGGTTATTGCTTTTTTTATGCTGACCCGGTAGAGGTAGGGCTAAGAGACGATAAAGTAGACCTAGAAATCAACATACAAGAAGGACCCCAAGCCTCCGTTAACAAGATACTGATTGAGGGCAATAAGGTCACGCATGATGATGTGATTAGACGAGAGCTCCGAACCTTGCCTGGTGACAAATTTAGCAGTGCCAATCTGCAAAGATCTTACAGAGAGTTAGCCCAGCTCAATATTTTTGACCCCGCTATTGATATCCGACCTATCCCTAATGCCACTGATAAAATTGTAGACATTCAATACAAAGTAAAAGAAAGGCCCAAGTTTGAGGCAAAGCTTGGGGGGGGTTGGGGAGGCAAGAAATTCATGGGTGAACTTAGTTTGGCCACTAACAATTTTTCTTTAGGTAATTTTTTGAAATTTCGTCCTCCAATAGGAGGAGGGCAAACATTGGGGCTGAAGGCTGAGACCAATGGCAAAGAATATCGAAACTATGCACTTCAGTTCACCGAGCCTTGGTTGGGTGGAAAAAAACCCAGACACTTTCACCTGAGTTTGAACAAAGCCAGTGAAGGCAAGAGAGGTTCGGTAGGTGGCAATACCAGCTTGGGCATGAGGCTTTCTTGGCCGGATGACTACGTGGTATTGAAGGGTAGTATTGCCTATTATCGTCACAATTATAAAGACTATTATCTATTATACGATGAAGTGTGCAATCCCTCAGGAGGTGAGAGTAACTCCGATAAGAAGGGTGGAGGGGGTGTGTCAAAATCAGATAATAGGAAAATAGGTGGGCCAACGGAAGGCATTCTTAATGACTTGTCTTTTGACATTTCGTTAGAACGCGATAGCACGGGTCCTAGTCCCATATATCCTAAGGAGGGGAGCAGGCTAGAGTTACACGCCAATTTTACACCTCCTTGGTCTTGGTTATTCAATAAAAGGAACAAGAGTCTTTCTCAGTCAGAGAAGTATCGTTGGAAGGAGTATCATCAGTGGATGTTGGATGGCTCTTATTTTTTTCGACTCTTAGACGACCTGGTACTGAATGTGCGCGGTCATTTTGGAGTGTTAGGCAGTTTCCCCTCTCAAAGTAATATCGGACCTTTTTCAAGATTTTATATAGGGGGTTCTGGTTTTGGGGATCGCGCCCTAAAAGGTAAGGAGCGTATCTCCTTGCGGGGTTATGAAGAAGGTTACATTACGCCTGAAGACAAGGTTAGTGGTTATCAAGGAGGGGTAATTTATGATAAATTTGTGTTGGAGCTTCGGTACCCTATGATTTCTAGTCATTTCGCATCTGCCTACGCTTTGGTTTTTGCGGAAGGAGGAAACGCTTGGGCGCAATACGAAGATTATGATTTTTTTTCTCTGAAGAGGTCGGCAGGAGTAGGTTTTAGGGTATATTTACCCTTCATTGTCGGTACTGTGGTAGGCCTCGATTGGGGGTATGGTTTTGATAAAAAGAAAACAGATAAGGGGTATAATGAATTTGATTTTCACTTCTCCATAGGGGTGAACTTGCGGTAAAGTTGCACTTATGGAATGACTGTAAAGGGTTGGAGCTCATAATAATTCATAAACAGAAAATAGAATATGATGCAAAAGAAAGTACTTTTAGCCTTGGCACTGACGTTGAGCTTGTGCAAGCTGCATGCAGAGAATAAACGATCCGTCACACAGTCCCCGCCTATAAAAATTGGCTATACTAGTGTGGATTATATCTTTCGCTTCTTACCTGAAGTCAAGACGATTGCATCCGAGTGCGCGAGCCTTGAGAAACAGCTCAGAAGTAAAGTAGAGGCTAGCTTAGCGGGATACTACCAGAAAGAGAAGGCTTTTAAACAAGATCGTGATGCCATGACCGAAGCAGTGAGAAATCAAAAACAGTTAGAGCTACAACAACTGCGGGGAGATTGTGAACGACTTCAGCTCGAGTTTCAGGAAAAGCTTGATAGCAAGCACATTGACCTGTTGAAGCCTGTTTATGAGAAAGTTACCAATGCCATTCAGCAAGTCGCTGAAGAAGATGGCTATACACATATATTGAATGCTAATATGGGAGGCATGCCTGTGTTGCTTTATGTGAGTGAAGAGCACCATATCTCGGATCGAGTCCTGAAGAAGCTGGGTGTTTATCCTGATAAGGCAAAGGGTACGAAGCCGTAAGGCTTTTCAAGGAATGCGTTGTTCTGCCGTTTTGATCGACATAATGGGGTGTTTGTAGTGTGGAAGACGGGGGATTGAGAACTCCTGAACAGCTAACTACCAGGAAGTAATCGAAGTTTTGCGTGAAGCAGTGTCGGTGGTACTGTTTGCCAGGGCCTTGTCTGCAGGTGCTCAGTGCTATCGTGGGTAGAGCGAGTCTTCGTTTGTCCGCTTGCTGCTCGTATAAGTCCCTCATACCTCTCATAGAGGTGGCTCAGAGCGTCTTGACTGCCCACCTGCAAGGGAGATATACTTGGGGATCAACGCAGGAGAGGAGCTAGGCCATTGTGCCCAGAGTTTTGTTTCTAAGGGCCTCTGGTGAAGAAAGTGGCAACACACGATCAGGATACATCGCTCGCGAAAGGACTTGAGGTGGTCGTTATTCTTTGCTGTTTCACTGTTTCGTGGCTATCTCAATGAGCTAGCTAGTATGCGTTGCGCCCCAGAAGTAGCAACGGGGGCGGCTTAGGGCATGCCACAGTGTCTAAGGGGGGGGCGCTATTTTTGGGGATGAGCTTATGTAGGGGGAATTTGCCATTTTCCTCGAAAAGGTACTGAAAAATGTCAGAACTAGGCTAGGATGATGTTGATAAAAGAGGTGGGTATAGGCGATAGCCCCTTGGGGCGCGTTACCCCGTTCTCGGGAAGACTGTGTGTTGAATGGTACCGTCTGTCGATTATGAGAGGAGCTTACCGAGGACATCTCGTTTAATTTAATACTGTAAAAACAAGCAACAGCTACTTAACAAGGGTGGGATTTGCTTGAAACGGGCTCTGGGAGGCACTTTAGGTATTTTAAGATAGATGAGTGCTAAAAAGTTTTGAAAGATATACTTGAGTAGGCCCAGAATAATAATTGCTGTGTTGTCTATGAACATCAAACAAAAATGCTGCCTGGCTGTCTTGTGCTTGGCTTCTGTGGGCACAGCGCTGGCAGATCCCTCTCAAGCAATGGTGTTAGACAAGATCATTGCCAATGTCGACAACTATATCATTCTACAATCAGAATTAGAGGATGCTTATCAGCAATTCTTGTCCCAGGGTAAGGGAGATGTACCCGATCTGAAGTGTAAGATACTGGAGCAGTTACTCGTCAATAAGATGTTGCTCTCCAAAGCTAGGCAAGAAGGAGTGCTGGTGGACAAAAAAGCCGTAGCTCAGGCTCTCAATAGCAGCATGCAAGATCTTTTGGCACAAGCAGGATCAGAAGCGAGACTGGTACAGTCTTGGGGGAAACCCATACAAGAGATACAAAAAGAGGTAAGAGAAAAGCTAGAGGAACAAATGGTGCTGAGCAATATGCGTACTCAGCTCATCAAAGATATTGCTGTCACCCCGCAAGAAGTAAGAGAATTTTTTGAAGCCTTACCCGCTCAACAAGAGCCTTACTACCCAGCCGAAGTAGTAGTTAGGCAGATTGTGCAGTATCCACGAGTCAGCTCTCAAGTGACAGACGCTTTGATAGCACAACTACGATCTCTGAAGGTGCGTCTACAAAACGGAGAAGACTTTGAGGTCCTGGCCCAAGAGTACTCTCAGGACCTAGATTCTGCTTCCCAAGGGGGGGACATAGGATTTTGGCGATTAGGTGAGCTAGTACCTGCTTATGAGGAAGCGGCGCTGGCACTCGAACCTGGCGAGGTGTCCGATCCAGTGATTACAGAATTTGGCTTTCATTTGATTCAGCTCATTGCCCGAGAAGAAGACAGATACAACAGCCGTCATATCTTGCTCAAGTCCCACCCGACAGTGCTTGATACAGAGGTGACCAAGACTCAATTGGCTCAGCTGCGTGCCGACATTTTAGCAAAAAAAATAACTTTTGTACAGGCTGCCATTAACTTCTCTGAAGACTCCCTAACGGCTCCCCTTGGAGGACTACTTATGGGTAGGGGCGATCGGGGGAGGGTGTTGATTGATGACTTGCCACCAGATGTATACTTTGTTATAGAGGAACTTGCTCCTGGTGCGATATCTGATCCTGTGTTGTTGCCTGAAGCCAATGGTAGAGATGCTGTTAGGCTACTTTTTCTGGAAGAAAAAGTAGCTCCTCATCAGGCCAACCTTGCACAAGATTATGCAAAGATCCAGCAGATGCTCATTGAGCAAAGAAGCACCACTGCACTGACAACATGGTTTGAGCGTGCACAGAAAACGACCTCTATCCGCGTAGCCCCCGAGTACCAGCACTGTGCATTGTTGAGATGATGGATCGTGCTTGTCTGATAGTAGGCTACTCACTTTTTTCTTAGTTATTTCCACTTTAGATTGAGTGCCTTATCTTACTCACTGTGGTTCTTGACGTGCTTTTTCCAGAAGTGTGGGAGCGCTGTCCATACAAGCCCCTTATTTCAAGCGTCATGATGAATGGTTGAAGCCCTATTTTGAGGGAATCCCAATGTGTGCAAGGACCCCCCGTTTACCCATTACCAACCGTATTCACGTATATGTATCGACTAAGCTTGAGCCATGGTAACAAAAACGTTGGGTAGTGCTGTCTATGGGGTGAGTGCTTCACTCGTTTCTATTGAAGTAAATATTGTCAAGGGTACTCACTTTTTCATGGTAGGCTTGCCTGATAGTGCTGTCAAGGAAAGCCAACACCGGATCGAGTCTGTCCTAAAACACGTTGGTTACGCAATGCCTCGCCAGCGTGTTATCGTCAATCTTGCCCCGGCAGACATGCGCAAAGAAGGTGCTGCATATGATCTTCCTATTGCCTTGTGCATCCTGCATGCGTCTCAGCAGTGTCACTTTGATCAGTTAGATGCTTATATGGTTTTAGGAGAATTAGCGCTTAATGGTAGCCTTCGTCCTATCAAGGGTGCATTGCCCATTGCTATAGAGGCACGCAAAAGAAACTGTAAAGGTTTCGTCCTTCCAATAGAAAATGCTCTAGAAGCAGCCGTTGTCAATGATTTAGATATTATCCCTGTACAACATATCGAGGAAGCCATTGGCTTTTTTTCGGGCACTAAGACCGTAGCTCCTACTGTTGTGGATACTCGGGCTACTTTTGCCGATGGGGTCAATGATTATGCGCTTGACTTTGCAGATGTACAAGGGCAAGAAAATATTAAGAGGGCTCTAGAAATTGCTGCTGCGGGTGGCCACAATGTGATTATGATAGGTCCTCCTGGTTCTGGAAAGACCATGCTCGCTAAACGTATTCCCTCTATTTTGCCTCCCTTCACCTTGGAGGAGGCCTTAGAAACAACTAAGATTTATTCGGTTATTGGAAAATTAGGTCGAAGAGCGGGCCTGATGACTATTAGGCCTTTTCGTGCCCCTCACCATACGATCAGTGACGTTGCACTGGTAGGAGGGGGCAGTGTGCCCCAGCCAGGTGAAATCTCACTTGCGCATAACGGTGTTCTTTTCTTAGACGAACTCCCAGAGTTTAGAAGAGCTGCTCTAGAAGTCATGCGTCAGCCACTCGAAGAGCGAAAGGTTAGCATCTCCCGTGCTAAAGTTGCCGTGGACTTTCCAGCGAGTTTTATGCTCATTGCTAGCATGAATCCTTGCCCTTGCGGCTACTACAATCACCCCACTAAAGTATGCATGTGTGATGCTACTGCAGTCCGGCGCTATCTGAACAAGGTCAGTGGTCCGTTACTAGACCGGATCGATTTACATGTAGAAGTTACGCCTATCTCTTTTGATGAAATGACAGCCCGAAGGTCTGCAGAAAAAAGTGTTGCCATTAGAGAACGGGTCGTGTATGCCAGGGCTATTCAGCGGCAACGATTCCCAGCTTCTAAGGACATCCACGCCAATGCATTGATGCCCGCTGCTTTGGTTAAGGAGATGTGTGCCATTTCAAAATCAAGCCAGAATCTACTCAAAGTTGCCACAGAGAAACTAGGCCTCTCTGCGAGAGCCTATGATCGCATCTTGAAAGTATCTCGTACTATTGCCGATCTTGCGGGTTCTGAGACTATCAAAGAAGAACATTTGGCTGAAGCCATCCAATACAGAAGCTTAGATAGAGAAGAGTGGGGAGGTTAAAAAACGGTAAGACATGAAGAACTTCGTGGTGGTGTGTGCTACAGAGTCTACGGGTGTGCGTTGAGTAAACGGCGTTGCGGGTGGCTGTCGGGCAGTGTAGGCGGTTAAAATGGTGGCCTAGGATTTGCGTGCTGGTTTATTCTCTTTTTTAAGGAGAATTCGGGGTGACCTGTGTCCCTTAAATAGTAGGCAACGACATCAAGTGATTGAGATATACCCTAATTCGTGCATTTGTCACGTAAAGGTCTCGTAGTGCTTTACGTGAGAGAAAGTATACAAAAGAAAATCAGGGGCTCCTCTTACGTCTGAAGCACAGTGAGCCCGCTAAGCACGCTTGTGCAGCTCGTTGGAATGCGACGGGCAGTCCCTAAGCAAGTAAGCCAACCTCAGGGTACGTGCACGAAAGCCATAAAAGTTGTAAGGAAGTAGCACCAACAGCTCACGAGGGACACTCCTCGTGGTTGTTTTTTCTTGGTGTTACTGAACAACAACAAGGTAGTATTGTTTTTTCCCCTGTTGGATAAGAAGATACTTCTCTTGTAGGAGGAAAAAGTCAGGCTTCTGGTGCGGATCTGTTATCCTGATTTTATTGATGCTTAAGCCTCCTCCCTGAATAATACGACGTGCCTCTCCCTTTGATTTAAAGATGATCCCTTGTGTGACACTTGATACTAGATCGGTTATGTCGGTCAAATCCCTCCACTGCTCTTGGCTGATAGTAATCTTCGGAACATTGGCGAAAATAGTCAGCAAATCTTGCTCGTCCAGTGTTAGGATGTCTCCTTGGGTAGCATTGCCGAATAATATCTCAGCGGCTTGTGCAGCTTGTCGGTAGGCTTGCTCAGAATGTACCCTGATGGTTAGCTCCTTGGCAATAGCCTTTTGCAGAGTGCGTTGGTGGGGAGCTGCGTTGTGTGTCTGAATGAGTGTCCCTATAGTTGCCTGGTCTAGTAGTGTGAATACCATGACGAGCTTGCATGCCTCTTCATCTGAGCAGTTCAACCAAAACTGATAAAACGCATATGGCGAAGTCATGACAGGGTCTAGCCACACATTGCCTTGTTCGGTTTTGCCGAATTTGCTCCCATCTGCCTTGGTGATGAGCGGAGTAGTCAGTGCGAATGCTGCATTACCTGTTTTCCTTCGGATGATTTCTGTACCTGTTGTCAGGTTGCCCCATTGGTCTGCACCACCCATTTGTAGTTTCACGTTGTGATGGGTGTACAGGTAGTAAAAATCATAACCCTGTAGCAGTTGATAGGCAAATTCAGTGAAAGAGAGGCCTGTCTCTAAACGCCGCTTTACCGAGTCTTTGGCCATCATATAGTTGACAGATATGTGCTTACCCGCCTCGCGCAAAAATTTCAAAAACCCCATGTCTCTGAACCAGTCCATGTTGTTCAATAGTACTGCCCCATGCTTTCGGTCAGAAAAGTCCAAAAACTGCTGTAGCTGCTTGCTGATACATGTTTGGTTGTAGTGTAGTTCTTCTTCGCACAAAAGTCTTCTTTCTGCTGTTTTCCACGATGGATCGCCTACCATGCCCGTAGCTCCTCCTAGAATCACTACCGGTTTGTGCCCCGCCAGTTGGAAGTGTTTGAGTAGCATGATAGCAGCTAGGTTACCAATGTGCAGTGAGGGTGCTGTAGGATCAAAACCCACATAGCCTGTAGTTCTTTCTTTTTCGAGCTGAGCCTCTATACCAGGAGTTGCGCTGCACACCATACCCCGCCAGCGCAGGTTGGCTACAAAATCTTGCATTCCGACAAATTTTAGTGTGATAGTTAGTAACGCGTAATTTACGGAAGTAGTGCGACTGTTGTGGAATATTCGTCGGTCGCCCCCTTACTTTTTGGGGTAACTTAGTGTTGCTTACCTCTCTTACAGGGGCATTGGCCTGTTAGCAGACCCCTCGTAGCCACTTATTTTCTTATTTCTACTGAGGATAATGCGTGTTAAGAGGCTTTTGCATGGCTGGTTAACGAGTTAAGGAACATTGCAATAGCCTGATGCTGATGTTCACTGCCCAATAGATACGCGCCACCTTGAATGATCCTTCAAAAAAGGGATAAGCCGACATGATTATAAGGAAATTTTTCTCATCAATTGTAGCAATGTGCATATTGGACGATCCTATGCCGTACAAAGGTCCCATTGTAGTTTGTTGTACACTGGGCCCTACATAGCTTGTCATTATCCCCGACCAACGCTTGATACTCCCGAAGGTCTGCACCACCCCTTGTACCTTAGATGCCTACCCATCTGACTATACTGCTGGTCTCTATTCGTCAATGGATTACTCCGGGAGGTTTTGTTCCGTATGCTGCTACACAATCCCCCACTACGTAGCAGGGTCTCATTAACTTGGGTACGTAGTCCTTGTCGGTAAGTACATGACGCCCTCTGGGAAGGCTTACCTTGTTATTCAGCCGGACGTATAGGTATTTGGTACCGTAGGCAACGACTGCCGTTTGTACAGACCTATAAGACTAAGTCCTCCTCAGGCTCAGCGAGGCAACTGCGCTTGCAGCCTTTTTGGTATTTGACTCCTCTTTTTGACTTCATCTGGTTTATTGATCCACCCACCCTCCTGATACCATCCTATCAAGTTAACCTGCCGTCGCTGTAATCGCTGCCTGCACAGCGTATGGAGAGGAAGTTGGAAGCACAAAAGGATATGGATAAGCAACTAGCGGCAGTAAAGCAGGAAGCCGTGTGGTAGGGAGATGGAACGAGACATCCAACAAACGCTCAATCAGCTGCTAAGCTAGTTGGAAGATATGTTGCAGTAAGCGAACTACAGAAGAGAGAGGAAGAAGAGGGGGAAGCTCTTTTCAAAAGAACAAGTAGAGCCGAGAAAAGTTTCATATGGACAAGTTTTTTTGAACAAAATAACTTACATTGTAATATAAAAGTTTTAAGTTTGTATGATGAAGAAAAATCAATTTTATGACATATGGATACATTTTATTTACAATCTAGCAAGTCCATCTGCAGCATGGTCCTGCTGTCATTAGGAACCATACTATTGAGCAGTTGTAGTCGATCTCATCAACTAGGCGTGAATGCCAACCCGCAGGACATTCTAGCAACGAAGTTAGATGACCCCCATTATGAGCTCAGTCCCGCAGAAAGTATCTCCCTGATCGAGCACTGTGCTCGTTTATCTGGGGGTAGTGCAGCTCATGCCAACGGTAAGGAAGTGACTTTGGTCTTGGGCAACACTGGTGCAGGTAAGAGCACTTTTCTCAACTGCTTGATGGGATGTGAGATGAAACTAGTAAAGCCCAGTGAGTTAAACATAGCCGGTACAAAAAAAGTGGTCGTTGTAGCTCCAGATAGTGCGCGTTCCGAAGTCATGCCTATTGGTCATGGCGAAAGATCCCAAACTTTCATGCCCCATATCGTATCCGATCCTGTATCTGCCCATAGGGTCTATTGCGATTGCCCTGGCTTT
>JALOLY010000050.1 GCA_025455725.1 Amoebophilaceae bacterium
AGCTTGAACCCGTAGTCTCTTGGTCTAGGCCCAAATACACGCCCCCCACCTTTGAATAGGGGAGACTTGATACTACCCGCACGCGCGGTACCAGTACCTTTCTGTTTCTTGATTTTTCTAGTGGAGCCAGCTACTTCCGCTCTTTCTTTAGCTTTGTGGGTACCCTGCCTCTTGTTGGCTAAGATGTGCTTAACATCTAAATAGATGGCGTGGTCGTTGGGTTCAATACCAAAGATCCCAACTTACAGCTGAACCTTTCTCCCTGTATCTTCTCCTGTATATCGCAGTACTGGCAACTCCATGATCTACTTTTCTAAAATAATGTAAGTGTTCTTCGGACCAGGAACGGCACCGTTGATGACGATGAGGTTATCCTCGGGGATAATCTTCAGTACCTTGAGGTTAGCCACCTTAACACGCTGACCGCCCGTTCTACCAGCCATTCTTGTGCCCTTGAAAACACGTGCGGGATAGGACGCGCCGCCAATGGAACCAGGCGCTCGCTCTCTGTTATGCTGGCCGTGGGTACGGTCGCCCACACCACTAAATCCGTGCCTCTTGACTACACCCTGAAAGCCTTTTCCCTTTGAGGTACCAATGGCGTCTACGTACTCCCCCACCTTAAATATATCTTCCAAACGGATGATCTGGCCAAGTTTTACGTCCAGTGATTCAGCGAAATTTCTGAATTCTACGAGTCTTCTTTTAGGTGCACTACCTGCTTTCTCGAAGTGGCCTTGCAGGGGCTTGGAGGTATTCTTTACTTTTTTATCGGCGTAGCCTAGCTGTACAGCTAGGTATCCATCAGTTGCCAGGGTTTTTATTTGTGTAACGACACAAGGCCCCCCTTCTATCACAGTACAAGGGATACTATCTCCCGCGCCGTCATATAAAGTGATCATTCCGATTTTTTTCCCAATGATTCCAAGCATCTCCTTATAAAATAATCGTCGTCACAAACAACCTTAGCTTACCACCTCCTACACAACTAAGGAGACGCGAAATTATAAAAATGTCGTCAACATACAAAGCCATATCAAAAACTCGGGGCCTCATTTTCAATAGGACGTATAAAGCATGGATTAAATGGATTTTCTGTAATTGATGTGTGTCCCTTAATTCTTGTTTTCCCAAAACTGAAGACTGTGGCAGCTATGACTAAGGAGGTAAAGACATAGAGCACTTTGGAGCATCATGAACAGTACAACTCTCTGGTGCGCCGTGGCCCGCGAGGGTTGCGTACCTCTTGACTCCTCCAAACATGTTGTAGTCATGTTGTAGTCATGTGTAGTCATGTGTAGTCATGTGTAGTCATGTGTAGTCATGTGTTAAGAGATTGCATAATACGCATGGCGTGTTTACACTCCCTATCTCACTACCAGACAAAAAACATGACTATCATAACTCCGTGTAAGCTGATGACATCCGTCTTCATACCCGTCATTTGACAAATAGGTAGGGCTTTACTTTTGTCAGCGTGGTTTCGTCTATCAGTTTCAGGGCATCCAGTTCCTCGATTGTAGCAAATGGACCGTTCTGGGCACGGTAATGTACAATACTACGTGCTTGCTGATACGTGATGTAAGGATGCACAACCAACGTTTGAAAGTCGGCTGTGTTGATGTTTAATCTGTTTGGCTGGAAGCCTACACAGATGTAGGTGTGCTGTTTAAGACGTGTAAGTACTTCTGGCCGAAGCCCATATATTTCTTGATACTGTGCCTGGTTTGTGAAACCGCCCAAATTATCACGGAATTTCAAGATCCTAGCTGACAATACCGGTCCTATCCCCTTGATGGTGCTGAGCTGAACCGCATCGGCAGTGTTGATGTCAAAAGATTGTAGTGACTGGGGGTGATGGGGGGGGTTCTTGGGTCTTGTATCAATGTGCTTGGTCCTGCGCTCTTGGGCCGATAGAAGAGCCAGAGTGTCCTCCAACAGTGCGATATCTTGGTCATGGGTTAATTCAGGCTTTATGCGGTAGTAACACTTCAACCCTTGTGGCAACAGTAGGCACGTACTAGCCAACAGCAACAACACAAGCGTACCGTTGGTTTCAGCCTTGGAAAAGCCGAAATGTGCACGAAGCCTAGCACTGATCCACGAAAACATGATAAGGATTTGTCAATATACTGTCTTACGTAATGCTTGGAATACAGTGTAAGGTATCTTTCTAAGTACCGCCAACTTAATACCTGATCATTTTACATCCCATAGACTCAAATCGAGTGCTAAATCTGCAGAACATGGCCAAAGTAGTATAGGTTGACTATGCCTGTTGTACGTACCGCTCCCATTTCTCTAATACCTGCTGAAAGTCTGGTGGCAAAGGCGTTTCGAAGCGCATGGGAAGGTGGGTAATTGGATGTACGAACCCCAGAGACTGAGCATGAAGGGCATGGCGAGGCATCAGCTTAAAGCAGTTCTCTACAAAATTCTTGTATTTGGAGAAACGCTGTCCTCTGAGAATTTGGTCACCTCCATAGGCCACATCATTAAAAATAGGATGTCCCAGATGTCGCATATGGGTACGAATTTGATGGGTACGACCTGTTTCTAAGTTGCATTTTATCAGGGATACGTAACGTAGCTTTTTAATGGACTGGTAATGGGTGACGGCACGTTTGCCTATGGCTGTATGAGGCACAGTGGTCATCACACGCCGGTCTTTGGTACTACGGCCAATGTGGACATTCACAGTGCCTGTTTCTACAGCAGGTTCGCCCCACACTAAGGCGTAGTAAGTGCGTTCTACAGAATGGTTGTAGAATTGCTTAGCTAGAGCAGTCATGCTGGCTTCTGTTTTGGCAATGACGAGTAACCCAGAAGTGTCTTTGTCAATGCGATGCACCAGGCCAGGCCTGCCTTCGTTGTTCAATTGCGTAGGCAACTGTGCAAAGTGATACACCAAAGCGTTGACCAAAGTACCTGCCCAGTTGTTGTAGCCCGGATGCACCACCATGCCCGCTGGCTTATTGACAACAAGGAGTACATCATCTTCATACAGGATATCCAAGGACAAAGCCTCCGGAACTACCTCACTAGGACGCGGGGGAGTGGGCAATACCACCTTAATGACATCGTGTGATCTCACTTTATAGTTGGTCTGGGTAGGTTGCTGGTTAACTAGGATGTATTGCTGCTCGATAGCCAACTTAATTTTATTGCGCGTGGTATTGGGCAACCGGTTCACCAAGAACTTATCGATCCTTAGCAAGGCTTGCCCAGGATCTACTGTGATAGTATGGTGTTCAAAGAGGCCATGCTCTCTGCTTATATGATGATATTGATCCTCCAAAACGGTATACTATACTTTTTCTTTTCTCGCTTTTGAAGGGAAGTCAACCAACCTCTATCGTAGCGTTTTACTCAACGAAGGACTACAAAATGTTAAAAGATGTTCATTATCAAACTACATAAGGCAGACACAGCCCCTATTGATTAGGTAGCCGGTAGCTTAGTTATCTAGTTGAGTCCTAGCAACTGCTGTCGGCGTCAAAGCTAACTGGTTTCTAGGCACAATTTACTGCGAAAGTTTGGCTCTCAAAGTACTAACACAACGTGGTAAAAAATAAGCTACGACCTCACTTAGTAGGCCATATCGAGTTGCAACACACCTTTGGCCAACAGCGTGCCGCTCCTATATTCCTCCTAAGATATTTCGCTCGCCCCATAATCGCTTGCTAGGTTCATGATGATCACTTCTATCACTGATCGTTGCCTATACATACAGGGGCCTGTACCCACCCACGGAGCACATAAGTGCGACCATGGACCTTCTTATCACTGCCGAACTCTCTACTGGCCCATAACCACGATAGCCTTGGTCCACCAACACACGCTCATCACGCCAACCTGTCCAATACGCTATTGGATTCAACGTGGTCGCCAAAGTTTTAAGATTATACGGGTTGCCCAAAAATTGGTGATTTATACCACTACTTCACTCCCTGACAAACTGGCTACAGAAACCTTATTGCTCAACTCACACCTGTGATGCACTTTCCTCTTAACTACGTAACTAGTCTCTGGGGTGGGTCCAATAGTTTTACTGTGCTTTTTCTCCTCAATAATGTAAAAAGCGTATGAGATCATGCTCGGCATAAGGTTGTTTACAATGGAAGGTAGCTTCTCTAGTCAGGTACTGAGAGTTGAGGGGCGTTTTCCAATACGTTATGACACACTCATCGCTCAGATTGTAGCGGTGTTTAAGCCTAGGCAGAGTAGCCGTCTTTGTCTTTCTGATGGAATGGTCTGGCAAGCCTGCACACCTTACAGCTAGTACCCTGGGAAAAAGCGCCATAGACAACCAGTGGCTGTATGAAACACGCTCGGACACTACACCTCCCTGACGACATGTATACCTCGGATGTAATTGACTGAAAGTGCCCGTGCTTGGCGCCAATCACTACGGCCACACGTGTGGCAACCTGGTGAGTACACGCTCCTACCCGCCTTATAAAAAAATAACAACTTGTGACCTCATGAAGTCTGGCTCCGATGTGTCGCCCTTTGCGGCTCGAAAGGGCACGAGCGACGATCATCAATAAATGCAGAGTACCTAGTTAATGTGTAAAAACTCACGAATGAGCTAACAAGCTGCCTTTATCAGTTTCATGCCACGCAATTCGTACTGTACTCGTTCAGACCGTCACGTACGCATCGAGGTGTCAGAGGAGGCGCACCGCTCCCCCCCTCCACAGCCCGTTGTGAACCAACGCAGGAAGTCGATAAAGCCGTAATTGAAAAGTAGTGTTCAATGTGGGCTGGTTTAAATTTAAACCTTGTGGTTGCTAGCTTCGCTAGCGCTACACCGTCACGAGATAGTACAACATCCACTATCTTTTCTCCCTTTGCTGCTCTTGCTCCCTTTGCTTCTTTTGTTAACAATATCAAGTATATCTTTTATTGCCTCTTTCACCATTTTATCTGCTTTTTCTCTCTCGATCCTCGCAACTTCTTGTCGAGCTTTTTCCAGGTTCTCCCGGATACTTTCTTCCTCTATTCTTCTTTTCTCCCTACTAGACTGCAGTACCGCCTCCAGGCCCTCTATGCTATATTCTAACTGCTCGTGCGGGAAACGGCCCAGGAGATTTCTCAAGACCTCTAGCTGGCGCTCTGCCTCGTCAAAATTGTAGACTAGCGCATTCTTTTGGTACGCCATAACGCGTCGTAATACGAAGTTCCTCAACGGCTCTAAAGCATATTCTCGAAGCATTTGTTCAACCTCATCGCTGTCAATTATTTCTAACTGTGTTAACGATTGCCAATAACTCTCAGCAGCTTGGTAGTCATCGCGCTCTAAGGATGCTACTAGTGCAGACACTTGCACCCTCATGATTTGCTTGAGCTTGGTTTGATCCTCACTAGTCAATACAGTCTGGAAGAGCGTTGTTGCTTCACATTGTGGAATGCTACTGAGCTGAGCTATCTCTGCACGACACCGCTCTATAGACCAGAAGTCAGGGTTGTCTCTTCCCCGATCCAGTGGATCGTAGAGAAAGACGCGGTCGGCAAGGATCTGTGCGATGGGGATGTTGGCTCGCGTCACTAATGATCGTACTATATCTCGTGTGATCGGTTCACCCCCTTCATAAAGCGGGGCTTTGGTTATGCCAAGAAGCACAGCATCTTGGTATTTACTCAGCTTGTCTAAACTCCCAAACATTTGCAAGCACATACTTCCCATGGTGCGAATCCAAGTGGCCCTACTCTTAACGCAATCGGAGTATTCTGCCAAGAAAACAGCCTTGACCCCAGAGGCCTGCCGCAAGACCCTGTTGATGCTGATGGCATTAGCGATATTGATTTCCGCTCCTCGATTGTCTAAAAAGCCAGGGCAATCGCAGTAGGCTCTATGGACATATGCAGGATCGGTCACAATCTGAGGCATGAAAGTCTTA
>JALOLY010000051.1 GCA_025455725.1 Amoebophilaceae bacterium
TTGGAAGTCGGCCTCGGAGGCAGCCACATCCTGCTCGTAGGCATTAGAGAGGGGTAAGCAGCCCAACTCTGCTACACAACAAATGAAAGAGTGGCTATCGAAGAAATAGAGGGGCCAATTGCCCCAACCGGTTAGCATGTTAGACCCAACACCCCATGAGTAGAAAAGCCACTTTTGCAGACATTATTTTACCTATCCCTCTCTCAGGGCTGTTGACGTACCGCGTGCCAGAAATGTTCATCGAGTTCATTGCTGGGGGAAGTAGGGTGCTTGTACCCTTGGGTACGCAAAAGGTCTTTACTGGGCTTGTAGAGAAAATCCATACCACCCCTCCCAACCACCTTACTAAGGATATTATTGACGTGTTGGATCATGTCCCGATCGTCAATGCTATGCAACTCAGATTCATCCACTGGTTGGCATCTTATTATTTGTGTACCGTAGGAGAGGTCATGCTTGCTGCGCTCCCTAATGGATTCAGACTCAGCAGTCAGTCCAAAATTCAGCTCCACCCTGAGGCAGACCTAAAAGCCACTCACCTTTCTGAGCAAGAGCGGCTGCTGGTCAATGCGCTTGAACGTCGCAAAAATCTGACGTATACAGAGGCAGCCGCTGTGGTGGTGCATAAAAACGTTCACCACCTTATTCAATCGCTCCTACACAAACAAATAGTCCTACTATTCGAAGAGATAAAGGAGAAGTACACGCCCAAGAAGGTCAAAAGAGTGCGACTCAACGAAGCCTATACCCAAAGCCGAGAAGCCTTGCAGGGCTTGTTTGCGGCGTGCGAACAGAGTGGCAAGCAGCTCGATGTGCTGCTCAAGTATGCAGCGCTGGCGCCCGTGCACCAACCAGCAAGACCAGAGGATCTCTTCGTTGACAAAAAAGAATTTAGCCAGTCGGGTCTTTCCGCTTCCGCGCTCCAAACACTTATCAAAAAGCAAATCTTTGTAGAAGAGGAGAGCATTGTCTCTCGCTTTGGACAAGTCAGATCACCGGGTCAATCCCCCCCTACGCTGAGTCAGGCACAAAGTGAGGCACTGGCTACTATTCATCGTCTTTTTCAAGAAAAAAACACCGTCTTGTTACATGGTGTGACAGCGAGTGGAAAGACTGCCGTGTATACACAACTCATTCAAGAAGTACTGCAGAGCGGAGGGCAAGTGTTATACCTGCTTCCTGAGATTGCGCTCACGACACAGATGGTCAAACGGCTGAAAATAATTTTCTGCAACCAGATAGGTGTATATCATTCTAGGTACTCTGACAATGAACGGGTCGAAGTATGGAACAGCGTGCTACAAGGCGAGTGCTCTTTTGTGCTAGGAACACGTTCTGCCATCTTCTTACCCTTTGACCAGCTAAGCTTGATTATTATCGATGAGGAACATGAAACGTCTTACAAACAGTTTGATGTGATGCCCCGCTACCACGCCAGAGATGCTGCACTATTCCTGGCCCAGCTCCACCACGCCAAAGTATTGCTAGGATCGGCTACGCCTTCTATAGAGAGCTACTACCATGCACAAAGTGGCAAGTATGGCTTTGTAGCCCTGCGAGAACGGTTTGGCCGAACCGCTTTGCCAGAGATTGCACTAGTCAATATGCGCATAGAGCGAGAACGAAAAACATTACGAGAAGATTTTTCCAAGGCACTCCTAGAAGCTTTGCAGCAAACCCTCGACCAGCAAGAGCAAGCCATTATTTTCCAAAATAGGAGAGGGTATGCACCTTACATGACTTGTGAGACTTGCTCCTGGGTGCCTATGTGTACGCAATGTGCTGTCAGTCTTACCTATCATCAATTCCACAACGCCTTGCGCTGTCACTATTGTGGCTATAAAACTCAGGTGCCACTAGCTTGCAATGTGTGTGGCTCGCCTCAACTAAAAAAGGTGGGCTTCGGCACAGAAAAGTTGGAAGAGACACTGCGCCTGTTTTTCCCGGCTAAAAAAATACAACGCATGGACTTGGATACCACTCGGGGCAAGCATAGTTACGACAAAATCATTGATGCCCTTGAACAAGGTAGCACAGACATCCTGGTGGGTACACAGATGATTACCAAAGGATTGGACTTTGGTAAGGTATCGCTAGTGGGTGTACTAGATGTAGATCGCCTACTTTACTTTCCCGACTTCCGGGCAAGCGAGCGGTGCTTTCAGCTGCTTACGCAAGTGAGTGGGCGAGCAGGTAGAAGAGAAAAACGGGGGACAGTAATCATACAAACTAACAATCCACAGCATCCCGTATTACAGGATATTTTACAACATGACTATGAGCGCATGTATCGCAGGGAGTTGCAAGAGCGTAAGCAATTCCTCTATCCCCCCTATGCAAGACTTGTCAGAATCACCTTGAAACATAGGGACAAAGATTTGGTGGCATCTGCTGCCCACATGCTTGCCAGTATCCTGCAAAAGCATCTAGAAGATGGCGTGTTAGGCCCCCAAATGCCGCTGATTGCCAAGGTAAAGAATCAGTACTTGATAGATATTTGGGTAAAGATTAAGAAAGGTGTGGGAAACAAGCTGCTAACAACCAAACAAGTAATCGTCCAGGAAACCAGAAGCGTCTTGTACCAAAAGAATTTTAAACAAGTGAAGGTTTCCTTTGACGTAGATCCCGTGTAGTAAGTGGTAACATATTCATGAAAGATAGAAGCCTAAAACGGTTTCATGCGGTCCTGCTCAGTAATAAGTTGATGACACATCCAAGGGTCCATGAATGGACATCTTAACCGTATGGATACGTGTGCCTTCTAGTTTCACAATGGTGAAGGTAAAAGGGGGGAGCTCTATGACCTCGTTGAGGTGAGGTATTCTTGCAATGGCATTGATGATGAACCCACCAAGTGTATCATAATCTCCTCGTGGGATATTCCAGCCATATTTCTCGTTGAGGATATCGATCTCATGCCTCGCACTGAGCAAATAAATGTCTGGGCTCAGTTTTTGTTCTAGACGTTCCTTGATATCGTGCTCATTTTGTATGTCTCCAACAATTTCTTCGATGATATCTTCCATGCTGACGATGCCTGAGGTACCGCCAAATTCATCGACGACCAGCGCTAAGCTCCTCCCTTCTGCAGTAAGTTGTACCATCACCTCGTGAGCCAGGTTGGTTTCTGACACGATGAGCATAGGTTGGAGAATGTTCTCGATATACCGCGGTTTTTTGAAAAGTTCTTTGGCATGACAATAGCCAATGATATCGTCGATGTCGTGCCGATAGACCATAATTTTGGCGTGGTCACTCTTAATGACGGCCTCCTTGAGCCCCGCTATGCCATCTGCCACGCTGACAGCTACAATCTCTGGTCTAGGAATCATGCAATCTCTGATCTTCACTTTTCTAAATTCTATCAGATTGCTGACGATTCTGGCACTTACGACCACGGGCATTTGATCATTCCCATTCGATGTATTCTGAATGAACGTATGCAGATCCGTCAAGCCAAAAGCAGGTTGTTCTTCTCGGTATTTTTGTCCTAAAACATATACAATGAAAAATTTGGCAATCGCCGTGGTAATCGTTACCAGCGGCATCAGCACATAAGTAATGGCTGCCGCTGGTAGTGCAAAAAGGGAGAGCAGGCGATTAGGTCCCAGCAGAAAAATACTTTTGGGAATAAATTCAGCTACCACCAGTATGCCTAAGGTTGATAGCAAGGTCTCTAAGATAAGCAACGTGGTATTGTTGTTGAGGGAAACAGGCAAACAAGCGTGTAGCCAAGGCCCTAAAATCTTAGCCATGTAAGTACAGTAGATCACCAACGCAATGGTATTGCCAATGAGCGTAGTACTGATAAAGTGGTTGGGATACTTCAGAAAGTTGTTCAATATCTTCCCAGAAAGGGATCGATGCTCTCCTGCCAGTTGCATCTCCAATTTGTCTGCAGCCAAGAAGGCAATCTCCAGGCCTGAAAAAAAAGCAGAAGAGATCAGTGCACCAACAATAACAATGATCTGGTAAGGCGCTACCATGTTCTCGCCGTGTGCGCTGCACACACTCTAGAGGGTTAAAGAGAAGACCTGTTGCTAGGCATATTACCCAAAAGCATGCGATTCAAAAACGCTACCAGGGACTGTATGGCCGGTGTACTAATATGGGGAGGCCTTTCATCAGCATGAGCAACGTAACATCGTAACCACAGGCGGCCTAGCATATCACTTGATCGCTTTGACATTGAACAGACCCCGAGGTTTGGAGATGGTGTAATAGCTGAGGTCTTGCTTGGCTACCAGCCCGTCACCTGTGAGCAACCTGTTCTCGGTTTCCATTCTGATAAACTTGTCCGTGTAAAATATTTCGGACTCAGGGTTCCAGTATAACGCTGCTGTGTTCAATTGTCTCTTTTCACGTAAGTTCTTAAGCTCCACATCCCCTCTGAACTCATAAACATTCTCCTTGGCGAAAAAATAAACGCTATTGGCCTTTCCCGTTATGGACACCTCTTGGTCCGATTCATAAAGCACCACATGCATGCCCTCTGGGTATGCCCTGTCACCGTTCTCGTAGTGCAACGCCTTTTCAGTAAATAACTTGTACTTGACAATCCCTTGCTCGCTGCGAAGGAGCTCCACATGAGAGGACTCCAGGATGGGGAGTGCACGGGAAGAGTCGTTTTCGGAGGTAAATCCAAAAGCCACCCCACACAAAAAATACACCCAAACGCAACGCCTGATCTTCATGAATTCGAGGTAAGTGGACCGTCAAACACAAAGTGGGGAAATTGTAAATCTGATGCAACCGATGACATCGTGCAACCGTATGCGACACCCCACAAATCTGGAAACACCCACAAAAACAGATGCTTCCGGTACCCAAACGCTTTAACAACCGCTTCCGTCTCTTTGTCTAATCATGCCAACACTTCAGGTGATAGCACTTACGATGATGGGTTGTGAAATTCTAGTTGATAACGCCAGTGCAACAGGGTTACACTACTCCGTATCATCCTGGATTGGCATGCATGCCCCTCGTGATGCATGCATCCGGCACAATATCGCCATCTACAACAACGACTAGGCGTCATCATCAATGGTGGCATTCAGTTTCCTGGTATAGGTGATGATGATTAGATTTGATGGGGAGCGTTGTGAGTGTACAGACTGTCCCTAACTCCACTTTGGCGTGATAAGATTGTAATATGCTTGAGCAAGTAAAGACACTACAGGCTGAAATTGAGCGCTTTCAAGCCAGCGATCAAGCAGCCTTGGAGGTGTTCCGTCAAAAATTTATCGCCAAAAAGGGTGCCGTCGCAATGCTTTTGGCTGACCTGAAAAAGGTTGAGACCAACGAAAGAAGAGACCTGGGCATAGTACTCAACGCGCTTAAAAGCGCTGCCCAAGAGAAATTCAAGATACTTATTGAGCAAGTAAACACGGCCAGACAAACGACAAACCAACCGGCAGAGGACTTAACATTGCCCCCACCCGCTGAAGCGCTGGGTACCTTGCACCCTCTAACCCGTATCAGCAGAGAGATCATATCCCTATTTGAAAAAATAGGCTTTAATCTATCTGAAGGGCCAGAAATTGAAGATGACTGGCATAACTTCACAGCTCTTAATTTCCCTAATGACCACCCAGCCCGGGACATGCAGGATACCTTCTTTGTGACTAAAGAACAGGCGCTACGCACACACACTTCTTCTGTACAGGTACGCGTAATGGAAACTCAATCACCGCCCATACGCACCATTTCTCCGGGCAGGGTTTTTCGGCACGAGGCTATCTCAGCACGTGCCCACTGCATTTTTCATCAAGTAGAAGGACTGTACATCAACCAAGGGGTCAGCTTTACTGACCTCAAAGAGACTTTATTTTACTTCGTAAAGGAGCTA
>JALOLY010000052.1 GCA_025455725.1 Amoebophilaceae bacterium
GCATACCTCAGCCCAGCCATCACACAGCGTATCCAATGGGACTCTCTACACTTGAGCAACAAAAGCTATACCGATGAAAAGCTAGCACAGCTACACAGTGACCTGGTCTATGCCTGCCAGATAGACCACAAGAGCGCCTATATCTACATCCTGGTAGAACAGCAAACCACACCCGATCACTTGCTTCCTTTTCGGTTTCTGCAGTGCAACGTAGCCCTACTAGCAGAACATCTGGCACAAAACAAGAAGGAGGCAAAGCAACGACACCTTCCCTCCCATCCTGAACCTTTGTATCTACACAGGAAAGAAAACACTCTACCCCTATTCTCTAGACATCTACGATTACTTTGAAGACCCTATACTTGCCAGAGCAGAGATGTTTAGGCCCCTGTCGCTAGTCGACCTGGGGCAGATAGAAGACGACGAATTAGCGAAGAATGGTACAGAAGACCTGTTAGAAATGCTCCTCAAGCAAAATAGGGAAAGGGCATTTTTAAATTGGATTGCAAGCCATCCAGAAGCTTGGTTATCACCCTTATATTAGTGGAATTATCTATATATTAGGCGCAGGGGAGAGACACAACGCAGAAGCGTTGCTTCAATCAACAGTAAGTATTATACCAGAAAGAAAGGAGGACATCATGAACGCAGCGCAGCAATTACGACAACAAGGTATGCAGCGAGAGAAGCTGCATCTCGCTAGGAATATGCTCTACAAACTGCACCTAGGTATACAGACCGTGGCGTAAGCTGCTGGGCTGAGTGAGGAAAGACTCATGAAGTTGCAAGAGGTTAGCCAATAGCCCCCATCATCTTTCTCGCTGACTCTTGTGTCACAAGGGTAAGAAGGCCGTTGTAAGGTAAAATTTCTATCCACTTTCCATTCCCCGTTAGAGTAAAGAAGTAATGTTTAAAATTAAATATTATTTTCTTCAACATTAGTTACACTAAGCACTAAATTAGACCGCTGACACAAGTATGAACCCTTTTACAATGACTAAAGCCTTTTTTTATTCGCTGTTAATGCTGATGCTGGTAGTTTCTTGCGAGTGTGACGACATGTATTTGAGGAGACTGCCTAAACAGAAGAGTACTCCCTTCGAAGGCACTATGGAGGATCAAGCGGAGGAGGTCTATCTGAAAGAAGGTGTCAGCTTCCCCGTAACACTCATTCTATCCTCTGAGGATAAAAAGGCCAATGAGGCCCAGTTCAAGCTCGTGTCCTGGGAAGTAGCAGGAGCACAACAGGGCGATCTAGTGCTGGAAGAGTCGACATTGAAGCTGGGTAGGAATGCATTCAGATATGTCCCCAAAAGTCCAGGCTCGCACCAGGTAACCATCAAGGTAGCTATCAAGGGCGAGGAAGAGCATGTACGAACGTTTCGGTATACCCTAGCAGTCAAAAAAGTTACTTGGGAAGTAACGGGCACAGCCAATGAGGCAGGAGTGCTGACTATTAACATACAAGACACGCCGGTAGCATTCCAGGAGGAGACATGGCGTATCATCAAGAAACAATGGAGTAAGGGGCTAATAGGAGCACTATCAGAGGACGTGAATACACTCCAATATGGAAACAACCACCTCAACATAGTACTCACAGGTATTGCCCTAGAAGAGCATCCTACTTTAACGCTTACCATTCAAGGGCCCGATGAAGAAGAAAAATCGATAGCGATAGACCTCGAAAAGGCTTGTTTGGAGCAAATAAATGCACAAGAAACTGCATTATCGGAGAAAGAAGCGGATGTAGAACAGTATGTGCAGAAGACAGATGCAGCTTATCAACTGCCACGAGGAACGGTCAACAATGCGAGGATCAATCATGCTAAGCACAAAGAGATAAAGACATTGTTAGGCCGTCTAACTACTTTCTATACAGATTATCAAGAAAGTCTCAAAGTCTTTGAAAATAATCTAGCCATACTAGACCGAATACAGGTTAATGAGAACCTGCCGGTATTTAAAAAGCAGATTACTGAGCTAGAAAAATCCATAGCAAGATCAAAATCTGCACAAGTACAAATCCAACGGCAATGTACCACAGCACATGAAACGCTTTTTAAAATATTTAGAGCTGGGTGTGATGGGTATAAACAAGAAATAGAGACACTGCTCAATGACCCCAGTCTTGATGTGAATGCGAAGGATGAAGACAATGAACCACTATTGTATGCAGTTGCATTGGAAAGAGACACAACGCCCTGCAAGCTACTTATAGACAGAGGAGCAAGGGTCAACGAGAAAAATAGTGAGGGAAAGAGCGCCCTAGTCTACGCAGTATTGGGAAGAGACGTGGAGGCCGTCAGGCTACTCTTAGAAAAAGAGGCAGAGGTAAACGCAAAAGACAATGATGGAAATACGCCCCTGATTCAAGCAGCACAACACTATAAAGCAGATATAGAGATTGTGAGGCTACTTCTAGACGGAGGAGCGAAAGTGAACGAGGAAAATAACAGTGGAGATACTGCCTTGACACGTGCAAAACAGCGCGGTTACGAAGATATTGTGAACCTGCTTTTAGAAAGAGTAGAAAAGGTAAAAGCGGGAGAATAGCAACCATCAAAACTTTATTTTTAAGTGCCGGGAAAAATGGGGTATTGATGGATTGTTTTAAAAAGAAGTTATGGCTTATCGCACTGGCTCTACACTACCCTTTATGTTCAAGATCAATATCCACCACCCCCATGATGGATTTTTCAAGCACAGCCTCTCTAACCTCACAGTAGCCAAAGACTTGCTCCAGGCCACACCTCAGCCCAGCTATCACACAGCGTATCCAATGGGGTTTTTTGCGCTTAAGCAACAAAAGCTACACCGATGAGAAGCTAAGCACAGCTACGTAGTGACGTAGTCTACTCCTACCAGATAGACAACAAGAGTGCCTACATCTATATCCTAGTAGAACAGCAAACCACACCCGATTGCTTCCTTTTCGGTTTCTGAAGTACAACGTAGCTCTACTAATAGAGCATCTAGCATAAAACGAGAAGGGGAAAACAGACAATACCTCCCCACCATCCTAAACCTTTGTCTCTACACAGGAAAAATAACGCCCTACCTATACGCTCTAGACCTCTATGATTGCTTTGAAGACCCTAGTCTTGCCAGAGCAGAGATGTTGAAGCCACTGTCGTTATAGACCTGGGCCAAATGGAAGAAGGGGAGTTAGCCTTACATGGTACGGCAGACCTATTAGAGATGCCCCTCAAGCAAGGTAAGGAAAAAACATTTCTAGACTTACGGTACAACACACCCACGCATATCAAAAACAAAAGTATTACCCCTGCCCTAGTGCCTGAGGTAGCGGCGAAGAGCCACACCAGTCCGCGCACAACTCAATTCACAGATACCAAAAGAACGTGCTAGAACCTCCGAAGACTCGCTATACCGTCGTCAAGACGGCCCTCAATGCTGTAGTGGTCATCGATGCAGATCCCCTTAGGGGAAAAGCCCCCAACAACAACAGGGTATTGGTTATCTACTACATCTCGGCAACGCGTATAGGTCCACGGCACATCCGTGTAAATACGTTCTCCACTGCGCACATAATGTAACAAAATAGTAGCCGCTACCTCTAAGGCACCAGGCAGCTCATAAGGAAGACCTACCTCACGTGCACACGCAGCAACCAAATCCCTCTGAGCTGTATACGTCTCGTCCCTACTGCCTTCAAGCACCCCGCGCGTCATCAAGACCCAATAAGACTTCTCAGGAGACCGAGCGCCTATAGCCCCTTGCACACTACCATAATAGCAGCGGAATTTTGTAGGGTTGCCTCCCCCCTTGGGATGCTTAATAAGCGCCCCAAGGAGATTGAGGTTAAACGGTTTTCTTGATACCGTAGCCGGTATCAAGACCAACAAGTGCGTATCCTTTACTTGTTTCTCTGGCCAAAATGGGCAAGGGCTGTTGAGCATAGCAACGATATGCGCTGGTAGCGGAGGGGCCTCCCCCACTTCGCCGAAGTACTGACGCCACTCTTCGGCACCAAACGAATGTAATAGGGCCGACGGTCGACAATTCCGAGTGCCAAATCTACGAAGGCACGATATCCCGAATTCCTCATCGTCGTTGAAGCCGCTGAGAAAGACCAACCCCCTAGAACAAAAGTGACCCACCGTAACCGGTGATGGGTGCCCAGACGCATCTCCTAACAGCTCCGCACAACGGGTATAAGTGCTTGGCAACGCGTCGCCGGTACCCTTATAGAGACGATTGCCGCTACGCACATAGTGCGACAAAATAGCGGTAGCTACTTCTAGTACACACGGAATTTCATAAGAAGAACGATCAACACAAGGGGCTCGCGCAGCAACCAATTCTTGTTGGACTGCATAAGGCTTATTTCTACTCCCGGGAAGCACGTCACGCGTCAGCAAGACCCAATAAGCACTGCTGGAATACGCATCCCCTGACGATTGTTGCACTTCGTCATCATACAAAAAATACTGCGTGCTATAACTATCTCCGCGGGGGTTTTGTACCAGTTCCTCCAATAAATCTAGGGTAAAAGCCTTACCATCTACTGTAGATGGTATCAGGACCAACAAGTGTGTATCTCTAACTGCCTTCCCGGGCCAGAACGGGCAAGGGCTGTGCAAGATTTCGACTATGTCCAATGGCAAGCGGGGCGTTGCTCCTACTTCGCCAAAGTATTGGCGCCATTCCTGGGCGCCAAAGACCGTGGGCACTTGAAACGATAGTGTAAACAGCGATGCTAGGCAACCTGACGAAGAAAGTTTAGTCACTTGAGCGGTAACTTTGGGAGCAGGCTTCTTGTCTATTGCTTCAACCTCCGTTGAAGAGACTTGCTCCCAAGTAGGCACAACATCGCGCCTAACGGAAAGATCATGCACAGGTAAAGTGATCCGGACTGAAGGAAGAACTATGGGTGCAGCTGTTGGTAGCCTGCTACCGGGCACATTGGGAAGTACAAAAGAAGAGGAATCTGGTACTGAAGCCTGATCCATGGCTCGCTCATCATCGCTTGTCCTGCGCAACTTCTTAAGTGTAGGCTCCTCAGAGGTTACCCGAAAGCTGGATCGACAACCCTGTAGACATAAACTGCACATCATCAAGGTTGCTATCAAGCGACTTGACAAAGAATGGCACATGGTATCAGTAGATTGAAGTGGGTGGAAAATTCCGCGCACGCTGCTGCACAGCACGGCAACGTAACGCGCACCGCAGCTCCTCGCTTTGAAACGCGACTGTGTCCTTTTGAGCCAAGACCAAATGGAAAGCCAAGTTAAAGTAAAAAACGAAATCCTCAATCTGATAATTGCAGTAGGTCAGAAACAACCAACCTAGACAGTACCGAGAGTCCGTGGTAAGACTACGAGACCTTCGTATGACGAATCTACAAATTAGTTGTCCCTTAAGAAAGGTTAATATGTGTATTATACTAAGTTGAGGAGTATTTTCGGGGTTAATTTTCTTAAAAAGGGGTGGGAAAAAACGCAAGAAAATGTTTGATCGAATAGGAGGCCTTGCAAAAAAATCGTGCGCATAGGTGGGGTCACTCACCTCATCAATCACAAACCGATCTGTTTAAAAGCCTACTCTCCAAGCAGCTCGATCCGCAACACCCCCTCTACGTGTTAGGACATGTCATCCCCTGGAAACAGCTAGAAGAGCATTTTGCTCCTCTCTATGGGCGTGTGGGTTGACCGAGTCATCCTCTCAGAAAGATGAGTGCCCTTTTG
>JALOLY010000013.1 GCA_025455725.1 Amoebophilaceae bacterium
GAGCAAGAAAAAGAGGATGAGGATGAGGCTAGCGCTGAAGAAGTAACCGAGAAAGCTGCGGCTACTACCGACCAAGAGGGCTTTCAAGTATCCCAAGCACTAGAAACGACAACACAAGAGCAAGAAAAAGAGGATGAGGATGAGGCTAGCGCTGAAGAAGTAACCGAGAAAGCTGCGGCTACTACCGACCAAGAGGTCCTCCAAGTATCCCAAGCACTAGAAACAACAGCACAAGAGCAAGAAAAAGAGGATGAGGAAGAGGCTAGTGCTGAAGAAGTAACCGAGAAAGCTGCGGCTACTACGGTTCAGAGGTCTGCAGAGGATGCCAAGCCCGCACAACAACAGAACCAAAACAATAAGCAGAAAACGCCAGCTCAGAAGAAGACGTTAAAAAAGAAAAAGAAAGGGGGGGGAAGGTAGCACTGACGACAATAAAGGATATTTAGGGGATAAGGAAGAATATCGCGGGCGAGTCCAGAACCAGGTGGAGACAGCGTAGTGCGCTTAATCCTGTTTAACCCTGCTAAAAGAAACGTTGCAGTAAGACAAAAGCACTTCGCATCGATGCCTTATCCACCTCACATCCGCGCAGGCACTGTTATGCCCAAGAGTTCCATACTCCTCTGGATTGTGCGTGCCACCGTAGCTGAAAGGCATACCCTAAGTGTTCTTAACATCGGCTCTCTTTCTTGAAGTATAGCAACTTCCCCATACATCCTATTGTAGCTCTTAGCTAATTCAAAGACGTATTGAGCTATAATAGCTGGCGAATAGGCTTCAGCAGCTTCTCGTAGCTTTTTTGGAAATTTGTGAAGCTGCATCATCACTACTCGCTCCGCTGGCTGCAAAGCAAGGTGCCTTTCCAAGATATCCCCTTCATAGGCTATCGCTGCATCCTGGGCCTTCCTCAGGATAGCAGCAATACGGGCATGTGTATACTGAATATAGGGCCCCGTATGTCCCTGGAAGTCAATGGAAGCCTGGGGGTCAAATAGAAGCCTCTTCTTGGCTTCTACACGCAATAAAAAGAATTTCAGCGCTCCCATAGCTAGAGTGTGGTAAAGCTGCTGGGCCTCCTCTTCAGGAATGTCATCAATCTTCCCTAGTTCTTGGGTGTATTGTGCTGCCACATTGACCATCTCGTCGATCAGTTGGTCAGCATCTACCACAGTGCCCTCACGCGACTTCATCTTGCCTGTGGGTAAGTCTACCATACCGTAAGATAGGTGATACATGTTGTTGGTATAACTACGTCCTAACCGTCGCATCAACTTAAATAAGACCTCAAAGTGGTAGTCTTGTTCATTACCCACCACGTAAATAGATCGATCAAAACGATAGTGTGCGTAGCGTAAGTCTGCTACCCCTAGATCCTGCGTCATGTATACCGACGTACCGTCTTCCCGTAGTACAAGCTTATGATCAAGTCCTTCCCCCGTTAAATCGGCCCAGACAGACCCATCCTGCTTTTTATAAAAAACAGCTTGCAATAGTCCCTCTTCGACCACCTGTTTGCCCAACAGATCAATTTGTGACTCATAGTAAGTCCTATCAAAAGCGATTCCCAGCCGCTCATAAGTAGCCTCAAAGCCTTGGTAGACCCAGGCATTCATGGTCGACCACAAGGCACGCACTACCATATCTCCCTGTTCCCACTTTTGCAGCATTTGCCGCGCTCTCAGGAAGATAGGAGCTTCTTTGACAGCACGTTCTCGATCACCAAGCTGTTGAGTCAGGGAGGCAACTTGCTCCTTGTAAACCTGGTCAAATTGGACATAATACTTGCCCACAAGGTGATCTCCCTTTAAGCCTGTCGTCTCAGGGGTTTCTCCCTGGCCAAATTGCTGGTAAGCCACCATGGACTTACAAATATGAATCCCCCGATCGTTGACTAAGTTAACCTTGTACACCTCGTAGCCTGAGGCCTTCAGTATTTCAGCTATCGCATGACCCAAAAAATTATTCCGCAAATGCCCCAGATGTAACGGCTTATTGGTGTTGGGAGAAGAAAATTCAATGACCACTCTTTGTCCGTTCGAAGGCAAAAAGCCAAATTGTCCATCCTTACATATAACCGCCAGCTGCTTTAACCAAACACGATCGGCCACAGTGAAGTTTAAGAAGCCTTGGACAACGTTGAAATCCGATATCAAAGGGCTCTGATCTTTGATCCAATGCCCTAATTGCCTGGCCACTTCCTCGGGCCGTTGCTGACAACGCCCCGCCCAAGGAAAAGTCACAAAGGTATATTCCCCTTCAAATTCTGGATGCGTAGGCTGTAGGGAAAGGTCTGTATGCGATACGGCTAGTCCAAAATTTTGCTGGAAAGCTTGTTGAATAACTGTTATAAGTTGTTGTTCTATGTACACAAACGGTCTTGATTATGCCTTAATTTGTGGCGTGCTTTAGTGCTCAAATATAGGCACTAAGGGTGGCTTATTTGATTGCGCTGGGACGCCCACGACACGAATCAAAGTATAGAGACAATCAAAATAAATGCTTGCAGTTGGTTATCTACACATATTACACATAGCACCAAGTTGATGGAACCGAATAAAGATGGCAGTGGACAACCAAGAACAGCGTTGAAAGGATGAGAATTGGATTACTTTCCGACACCCATAGCTGGCTCGATGATCGGGTGTTTCATTATTTCGAAGATTGTGATGAACTCTGGCACGCAGGTGACATTGGTTCTTCAACAGTGGCCGCACGCCTGGCTAATTTTAAGCCTCTTCGGGCCGTCTATGGCAACATCGATGGCCGAGACATACGCTATAATTATCCTCAAAATCTACGTTTCACATGCGAGGGACTACGTGTATGGATGACGCACATAGGTGGCAGACCACCTCACTACACACCCGCTATCCTCACTTTATTACAAGAAAACATACCTGACATCTTGGTATGCGGTCATTCTCACATCTTGCATGTCACGCATGATCCTCAGCATTCACCCTTGCTTTACCTCAACCCAGGAGCTGCGGGAAGAGAAGGGCTCCATCAGGTTAGAACCCTTCTCCGCTTTACACTAAAAAACAAGCGTATCAGCCACATGCAGGCCATCGAGCTAGGCCAGAGGAAATGAACCCCTACCTTTGTATCCAATTGTTTACCCAAGGAGTTTTATGGAATTTATTGACACCCACGCACACCTTTATGCCTCTGAGTTTGAAACAGACATAGTGCAAGTCATGGAGCGCAGCCGAGAACAGCATGTAAGCAAGATTTATATGCCCAATATAGATTTAGACACGATAGAGAAAATGTTAATACTAGAAGCAAAATATCCAAATCTGTGTGCTGCTATGTTGGGCATTCACCCTTGCCACATTGGTAACGACTTCCAAGAACAGTTAGCGCACATAGCAACTTGGCTAGCCAAGCGCTCTTTTGTAGCCATCGGAGAAATTGGCATCGACTTGTACCAGAACAAAGCTTACCAGGCGCAACAAGAAGAGGCATTGGCCATACAGCTCACTTGGGCCCAACAATACCAACTGCCTGTGGTCCTTCATTGCAGAGCCAGCACAAGGGCCACTCTGCAGATACTGGAAAAGTACCAAGATGGGAACCTCAGAGGCATTTTTCATTGCTTTAGCGGCAGCTTACGAGAAGCAGAGCAAATTATTGCACTGGGCTTTTATCTGGGTATTGGGGGGGTGGTTACTTTCAAAAATTCAGGCCTGGATAGGGTAGTTGCAGCCACTGACCTAAATCATCTGGTGCTAGAAACGGACGCACCCTACCTAGCGCCTACACCCCATCGCGGCCAACGAAATGAACCTGCTTACCTGCGCCACATCGCAGCAAAAATAGCGGATATCAAGGCAACCGACTTAGAGACAGTAGCTAGAATAACAACAAAAAACGCCACCAATGTATTCGGAAGCATCAAGTTGTAGAACGATAGCTTAACTTTGTGCTGCGCTGCATGCGCACAACCGGAGTGGTGACCGAGTGGTTGAAGGTGCTCGCCTGGAAAGTGGGTGTGCCTTGCAAAAGGCACCGGGGGTTCGAATCCCTCCCACTCCGCTTACCTTATTTGCTGAGCCGTAGAGGTACTCGTTCATGAATGATACCACACAACCGAATCATGCTCAGACATGTTTCGCATAACAAGTATATATCGTTATGCAGAAGGAGCAATGTAAGTAAGTGGCCGCAACCAACTGTCCATGGCATCTTTGACAAGGGGACATCAAGTGCTAAGGTGCATACAAGCATGCGCCTACATGCAGGGTGACCATGTTGTCTTTCAGACAGCGAGCAGCGTAAAGAAATTAGAGCACAGCCTTAGCCATATCGGTGAGTTAAAAATTTGTTCACATGTTCCCAGCACTTGTAAAAGAAGTCTCTTCCTTCAATAAGGTCATCGCATGCAACCCTTGCAAAAACCTCCATCCTCGCGCACTGCGTACCACTTTGCTTAGTGATATAGCCCCATCAAGCACAGCTAAAGAATATAGCGGTGATGCGGGGAATGGAGATCAATTTGTACTACAATAAGTCACGGTACGGTATGTATGCACATTTCGAGAGCGTCGAGAAAACATTTACAAGCTTACTAGGCTGGCCGCTTTCTGACACGAATCATAACGAAGAGCATAGCATTTCCTTGCGACTATGACATAACCCCGTCAACTTTGGAGAAGCCGAGGTCCTAATCAACTTCCGCACGCTTAAGACGAGACCAATAGAACGTCGAACATATGGATATTTACGTGATGTATGACGCAAAAACGCCTACGTAAATGATGATGCAAACTCCACTGCACTATAACCACAAGGCCACAGAGCCAAAGTGGTATGCTTATTGGCTGGAAAATGGCTTTTTTCGTGCTGTTCCAAACGCTGATCGGGAGCCCTATACCGTGATCATGCCGCCACCCAACGTGACAGGCAGGTTGCACATGGGACACATCTTGAATAATACGCTGCAAGACGTCCTGGTACGCAAAGCTCGTATGGAAGGTAAAGAGGCCTGCTGGGTACCTGGCCTTGACCATGCTTCCATTGCCACGGAAGCTAAAGTCGTAGCCATGCTCCAACAACAAGGCATCTTCAAACATGACCTAACAAGGGCTGAATTTTTGCAACATGCTTGGTCCTGGAAAAACAAATATGGAGGTATCATCCTGGAACAGCTCAAAAAACTGGGTATTTCGTGCGATTGGGAACGAACCTGCTTTACGTTAGATCAAGGCCCCGCAGCAGCCGTACAAACTGTATTTATTCAACTTTATGAGCGAGGATACATCTACCAGAGCAAGCGGATGATCAACTGGGATCCAGCAGGGAAGACCGCTCTTGCCGACGATGAGGTGATTTATAAAGAAGTCCAAACAAAACTGTACTACATCCGCTATCGAGTAGTGGGACATGATGCACATGTAACCATTGCTACCACACGGCCGGAAACTATCCTAGGCGACACCGCCGTTTGCGTGCATCCCCAAGACACCCGGTACCAACACTTACAAGGAAAGCAAGTTTTGGTGCCCCTAGTCAATAGGCCTATTCCCATCATCACAGATACTTACGTGGATCCGGCATTTGGCACGGGCTGCCTCAAAGTGACCCCGGCCCATGACATGAATGACTATATTTTAGGCGAAAAGCACCATCTGGCTACTATCGACATACTCAATGAAGACGGCACCTTGAATGAAGCAGCTGGGCACTATATGGGTAAAGACCGCTTTGTGGCACGTCAAAAGATTGTCCAACAGCTCGATGTTGAGGGCTACTTAGTCAAAACTGAAGACTATAGCCACAACGTGGGCTTTTCGGAACGGACCGACGCTGTTGTCGAGCCGCGTCTTTCTACCCAATGGTTTGTGAAGATGCAAGCCTTGTCTACGCCCGCTCTAAAACACGTATTAGATGGTACTATCCGATTTTACCCTGCCAAGTTTCAGAACATGTACGAGACATGGCTCAATGAGGTTCAAGACTGGTGCATCTCTAGGCAGCTATGGTGGGGACACCGCATTCCTGCTTACTACTTGTCGGATGGCAGTGTGGTGGTAGCCCACGACAAGGCAACAGCTCTGAAAAAAGCTCAAGAAAAAACAGATAACTCAACCCTAACCGAGGAAGATCTACGCCAAGACAAAGACGTACTCGACACATGGTTCTCCTCTTGGCTGTGGCCTATGAGTGTTTTTGATGGTATTCAACACCCTAACAATCCGGATTTTCGCTACTTCTACCCTACCAACGACCTAGTGACTGCTCCAGAAATTATTTTCTTCTGGGTAGCTAGAATGATTATGGCGGGTTACGCCTTTCAAGACACGCCTCCGTTTAGAAATGTGTATTTCACGGGCATTGTGCGCGACCAGCAGCACAAGAAAATGTCTAAGTCTTTGGGAAACTCACCAGAACCGATAGAACTCATAGAGCAGTACGGCGCTGATGGCATTCGGGTAGGTATGCTACTAAGTGCTCCTGCCGGCAACGACCTGCTATTTGATATCAAACGTTGTGAACAGGGCAGAAACTTTGCTAACAAAATATGGAATGCTTTTCGTCTTCTCCAGCATTGGCAGCCCATAGAACAAGCCGAGGATACACACACGACAGCCATCCAGTGGTTCCAGGCCAGGCTAAGCCAAGTACTGGAAGAAGTCCATGGACATTTCCAGCATTTTCGCATATCAGATGTACTCATGGCGCTCTACAAGCTAGTATGGGACGACTTCTGCTCGTGGTACCTGGAGATGATCAAGCCTGCCCACGGCAAGGCAATAGCTGTCAGTGTTTATAGCGCTACAGTAAAGTTCTTGGAGTGCTTACTCAAACTGCTACATCCCTTCATGCCCTTTATCACCGAAGAGCTCTGGCACCAGTTACGGCCAAGACAGAAACAAGATTGTCTCATCATAGCTCCCTGGCCCCAAACAGCACCATACGACCCTACCATACTTCGCCATGCAGCGACATCTTTTGAACTAGTAACGACTCTTAGAAGTCTACGCAAACAAGGCAAAGTTTTACCCAATCAGTACCTTCCGGTATACGTTAAAAATACGGCACTACCCACTTGGCTCACACCCTTTGCTACTTACGTCAAAAAGCTGGCGTACTTAGCCGACATTGTTGCCGTTCAGCATGAACCGAAAGATGCCATCAGCTGTAGCATTCAAGGAACAACATTTTATCTCACTCTGGACCATCAAGTAGATACAGCAAAGGAAAAAATGCGCCTAGAAAGGGAACTAGCCTACACCCAAGGCTTCCTAGAAAGTGTCTTAAAAAAGCTCAACAACGAATGCTTCATTCAACATGCTCCAGAACAGGTCGTAGCCAACGAACGCAAAAAACAAGCCGACGCCCAGGTCAAATGTACGCTGCTAGAAGAGCGCCTTAGACAACTGTAGAACAAGGCATGGATTGCCTGTGGGCAGCACCCACAGGCACGACGAGCGTGCTAAGGAGGTATTGGCTAATCAAGCTGCCACCAATACAGGCAGATCGGGCTTCCTACATTGAGCCCTGTAACCTACTCGTGAGACAGCAATAACACACCAGCATATCATCTATCCACAATGAAGGAAGTACAAACACTTATTGCTAATGAAATGCTTGCACTCGAGGCGCAAATACGCACTTTGATTCCAAAAGATGATCACTTACTCCAACAAGTTGCCCATCATACATTTCAATCGCCAGGCAAACAACTACGCCCCACACTAGTATTACTGGCTGCTGGTGCTTGCAAGAACATAACAGCCAAAGCCTTGCGCGGTGCAGTACTGGTGACGCTTTTGCACCAAGCATCGCTAACACACGACGATGTCGTAGACGAGGCCACACAACGACGCGGAAAACCTTCCATCAATGCCGTTTGGAACAACAAGATAGCAGTACTATTTGGCGATTATCTCCTAGCTACAGGCCTCCAGCTAGCAACACAACATCAAGATTACGATTTTCTAGCTCTCATTGCCGAAACAGCACAGGCCATGAGCGTAGGAGAGTTACGCCAACTGGCACAAACTGACACATGTGATACCACAGAATCCATCTATCTAGATATCATCTATAAAAAAACAGCGCACCTGTTTGGTACTTGCTTGGCAGCAGGTGCTATGGCAGCCGGAGTCTCTGCGGCACAAGTAGCCAATATGCGAAGAGTAGGGGAACAAATAGGGATGGCCTTTCAACTCAAAGATGACTGGCTAGACTACGGCATCGAAAATTTAGGCAAGCCCTTAGGTATGGACCTACAGGGAAGAAAGCTCACCTTGCCACTGATACATGCGCTACAGCAAGCCTCTGCACAGCAACAGCGGGAAATTTTGAACAATCTCAAAAATCTCCAAAACCACCCACAACAGCAAGAAGCGATATTAACCTTTGTACGGCAATCCCCAGGTATGGATTACACACAAAAAACGATGCTACGGTACCAGCAAAAAGCCCTTGAACTGTTGTCCTACACAGCCACTTCGCCCTATCAAAAGGCGCTTCTTTTGCTCATTCAACATATTGTTTAGTTGAGTTTCTTCTGCACAGTACTTAAAAAACTTCCCCCCTTTTCACAGGATATTCACGGGCAACAGCAATAAGCTATCGCTTATTGCTGTTGCCCGTTGCTTCATGAACACGTGTCGCCTCGAATTCTCCTCAAAAAAAGGAATACGCCGCCATGATTGTAAGGAAATCCTTCTCATCGACTATAAAAATATTCGCTTGGATGATCCTATATCGTACAAAGGTCTCGATCAAAATCAACTAACAACAACTTGCCTAGAGTTATCTAGGGGCACTAATAGCCCCTTTTTCGCTTACGCATCATCCATACTAGTCCCTAAGTTCACACTTGTTTTTCTGGTCGCATTTGGGGGAAAAAGATGACCTCTTGGATAGAAGCCGCATTGGTCATAATCATAGAAAGCCGGTCAATGCCAATACCCACACCCACGGTAGGCGGCATGCCATAGCGCAGAGCGCGTAGGAAGTCTTCATCCAATGCCATGGCCTCTTCGTCTCCCCTTTTGCCAAGTTCGAGCTGTTCTTCAAACCGCTGGCGCTGGTCTAACGGATCGTTGAGTTCAGAAAAAGCATTGCAGATTTCCTTGCCATTGCAAATGACCTCAAACCGCTCTGCCAAAGAGGGATCAGCACGATGCCGTTTGGCCAATGGTGACATTTCTATCGGATAATCCGTAATAAACGTGGGCTGAATCAACTTAGGTTCACAGTGAGAACCAAAGAGTTCATCGATAATTTTTCCTTTTCCTGCCGAGGCGGCCACGGTAGTACCCAGCTTATGGGCCACATCACGCAGTGCTGCTTCATCCATACCACGTACATCGATACCTGTGAAATGCTGGATGACTTCAAATAGCGTGAATCGCTTCCACGGCCGTTGGAAATTAATAGTGTGTTGGCCTACACAAACCTCAGTAGTGCTATGAAGATCCAAGGCCACCTTCTCCAATAATATTTCTACCTGATCCATCATCCACAAATAGTCTTTGTAGGCCACATACGCCTCTAGCATAGTGAACTCAGGATTATGAAACCGTGACATACCCTCATTACGAAAGTCTTTGGCAAACTCGTAAACCCCTTCATACCCCCCGACGATAAGTCTTTTCAGGTACAATTCATTGGCAATACGTAAATACAGCGGCGTATTGAGAGCATTGTGGTGAGTTTTAAAAGGACGGGCAGCCGCACCACCGTAAATAGGTTGCAAAATAGGGGTCTCTACTTCTAGATAACCCTGTACTCCTAGATACTGCCGAATAGACCGAATAAGCTGAGCACGCTTGACAAATATCTCTCGTACATGTGGATTGACAATCAGGTCTACGTAACGTTGTCTGTAACGCTGTTCAGGATCAGTAAAGGCATCGTAAGTTTTTACAGTACCTTGTTCTACTACCTCTTTGACAACAGGCAAAGGCTTTAGTGCCTTTGTCAATAAAATCAGTTGACTTACGTGGATAGAGATGGTTCCCATCTTAGTCCTGAAGACGTGGCCATGCACCCCTACGATATCCCCCATGTCAATCAGTTTCTTAAAAACTGTGTTGTAGAAAGTTTTGTCTTGGTCTGGACACAGGGTATCTCTATGTATATACAGCTGGATCCTACCACTCGCATCTTGCAACTCGACAAACGCAGCTGACCCCATAATCCTCCTACTCATTAGCCTTCCTGCCAGGACCACCTGCTGGTAGCGCGTCGGATCAGTGGGATATTTGGTTAGGATATCCTTTGCAGAGGTGTTAGTAGCGAAAGTGGCTGCAGGGTAAGGATGAATACCCAACGCCTCGAGTTGCTCTTTTTTTTTTGTTCTTATAAGTTCTTGCTCACTTAAATTTAACGTCATAATAACTGTAGTGTAGAAGGTATAAGAAAGCCTTGAGCAGCGTGCCAGTCTTCTTTATACGGGGGTTACGCACACTTGCACACACCGAGAGAGATACAACTACAAGAAGCCCAACCAGAAGGAATCACCGGCTATCAGCTACCTTGCTAAACACAGGATTTACGACTTGGTAGCGAGGGAAAGACGCTCCACAAAGCAGCACAAATACACAGAACACGTCGTATACCACCGCTAACCCAAGTGCTCTTTCACAAACTTCTTCAGCTTCTCAGCGCCCTCTCTGATAGGATGCTCATGTGTAAGCTCTCTTCGCAGCCTCACAGCCTGTTTTCCTAGGGTCTTTTGAATTTTCTTTTTGTCCTCGTCACTTACTAAGACACCCAGCACAGCACCTACTGCCACGCCCACAAAAAAGGATATCAAGTCTCTTTTCATAACAGATCATAATTTTAGGGATTTAACCTTGCTAATTTCCCTGCAAAATAGCGAAAATCGTTGCCAGTCACCTTGAAAAACCATTGATTACTTCTATTCGTGTTTCAAAGAAAAAAATCACTGCCCAGCATCTCTAGCACGAGACGGCGAATATACACATCACAATTAAAGGACAAGTATGCTACAACTATTCTCACACCTGACGGGTGTTTGGGAACTCAGGCGGCGTTTGGGAACTCAGGGACACATGCGGGGTATAGCCCGTTTTCAGCCATGGAGAAAGGGGATATTGTATTATCAAGAACAAGGTAGCGCTACTTTTGGCAACAACCGACCATTGCCTGCCTACCGTGCATATGCCTATGTATATAACAGAGGCACAATAGCGGTCTATTTTTGGGACCAAGCACGACAGCAACCCGCTGAACTGTTGCATACCTTACAGTTCCATCGTACCAAAACTTCTAACCAGACGCTGATGGCGACAGGTATACACGGGTGCGCCGATGATGTTTACAAAGCACGATACATATTTGTAAACGGCGAATACTTCCAGTTGACTTATCAGGTACATGGCCCTAACAAGAACCATACTATTCAGACACACTTTAGCAAGATAACGAATACGAATACGACACCGACTCCCTGAACGAGTTGACTCAACATTAACAAGGGCACTATCTCCTGGGTTTCTTACTTGATATTTTCTTCATTTTCCCCTCCGCTTTCATGGCCCCTTCCAGGTGTAACTGAAACCTAGATTTTTTCCTGTCTTTGTTTTTCGCCTTATTCTCTTCCAGCTTTCTTTTAATTTTCTCTTCGTCTACAAATCGCTTGATCAAATTTTGCTGGCCAAAAGTAACTAGATTGGAAACGAAATAATAGAAGCTCAAGCCCGCAGGAAACCCATTAAGAACGAACATAAAGGTGAACGGCATTATGTAAGTCATGACCTTCATAGGCCCCTGAACAGGTGTCAACTGATTGTTAGACCAAGTGTAGAGTATGGTAGAAGCCGTCATAAGCAGAGTAAACAAACTTACATGACTGCCATAAGCAGGTATACTAAAAGGCAGCCGAATGATTGCATCATAGGTGGATAGGTCATTGGCCCATAAGAAAGCCTGCTGGCGCAAGGCAATAGCATTGGGAAAGAAATTAAACATAGCCAACAAAATAGGCATCTGTAACAACACAGGAACACAGCCACTCAGCGGGTTGATGCCCATTTCTCGATAAAGACTCATTTGCTCCATCTGTATCTTCTGCATATCCTCTCCGTGCTTGGCTTTGAGGACATCGAGAGCAGGCTTTATGACCCGTATCTTGGCCATAGCAACGTAAGACTTGTAGGAAAGGGGCAACAATAAAAACTTGATAAGGATGACGAGGAGAATAATGATGATGCCGTAGCTATCAATGTACTGCTCCAGCAAGGCAAAAACAGGTATAATCAGGTAGAGATTGATCCAACGTACAACCGGCCAACCTAGCGAGATGTTTTTGGAAAAGCCCTTGGTCACCTGTTCGAGTGTCTGGTAGTCATTAGGACCGAAATAAAACGTAAACTGCCCTCTTCTCTCGTGCTGTGGGTCAGCATTGGGTAACGTTAAGCATACCTCGGCTTCTTTGACGGTAGTGGTACTTTGGGATGTTGGCCTCGTCACTATGTGACCGCCTACAAAAGCCTCCCGGGCGATAATTCCTGCCGTAAAGAAACGTTGTTTGATCCCCACCCACTGAACGGGACTTTGTAACAATTGCTCTTGCTCCGTCTCCGCACTCTCTTTGAGATAGTCAAACTTATGGCTAGCCAAATAATAATTGACCGTTGTTTTATTCCGACAAGCTACAAAATCTTTCTCTGCCCTTTTGATAAAGTCATGCCATATAAACTGGATTGGTTCCTGCCCTAGCACAGCATCTAAGCCTACTATCTCCCACGTGTGAGTGAGTGTATAGCCTGTATCTGACAAAGTAAAGATCTGACGGATGTACTGGCCTGGCCCCAAAGGCAGAGAAAAAGTGGCTGTTATCGGGTCAGTCTCTCCCACACTTTGATCTGGTAGTGCCGTTTCAAAAAACAGAGCGTTGGTATTGAGCTTTTTGCCATACGCAAACAACTGAAAGCCCATGGAACTGCTCTGCTCATCTAACAAAGTAAGTAGTTGATTGCTATGGTCTTTATACTTCTTGAGTACCACTTTCTTCACACTACCCCCCAGAGAGGTGAGCGTTATACGTACCACTTCATTCTCTAACACCACCTCTTTTTCTATCCCCAGCGCGGCTGGTGCAAAAATACCATATTGTGATGGATCAATAGGAGAACAAGCAGCCAGGCCCGGATTTCTGACTTGGTGAAGGTCGGGCACTTTTGCTACAACTGGATCCCGATGTGCTTCCATATTTACAGGCCGTACCGAAGGCCTAGGGGAAAAAAATTGCGCATAGGCAAGAAGCATCGCGGAAATAAGCGTTATGCCTATCAACTGGTTTCTATCCATGAAGAATGGTATTGAATGTGCTCCTCGTGAGAGTCACGGCAAACATGCGTGTACAAGAAATAGGAGACAAGAACATTGACACACCCGCCACTTCCTCGCTCCTGAAAAAAAAGGATCGAAAGAAAAGGCGCCCTATGGACTGTGAAGACATATAATCAGCAATCGAAGTTTAGATGTTATCTGCCAATCAGGCAACTCGCCCTGAACTTTACCAAAAGCTATACAAGGACCTTATGCACACCCCAATGAATCAGAAGGTCACCAAATTCCTAGGAGTATCCTGGGGCTAGATTAAAGACCTACTTTAAAATGACGGGCATAATTAACAGCATGATGTCCTCGTTTTCTTCTTTTTCCTTAGGGAATATCAAGCTGGCCTTGCTAGGTGTTGAGAAATGCATTTCTACTTCTTCTGAGGTTAGATTATGTAGCATTTCAACTAAAAACTTAGCGTTAAAACCAATCTCTAGGTCATCACCCTCGTATTCACATGTCAATCGTTCGTTGGCCTCGTTGGAGAAATCAAAGTCTTCTGCGAAAATCTGAAGCTCACTCCCCGCAATGGAGAGTTTGATTTGATGTGTAGTCCTGTTGGAATAAATGGCAATGCGCTTAAGCGAACTCAAGAAACTCATCCGATGAATAGTAAGCTTGTTAGTGTTATGGGTGGGAATCACATGCTCATAGTCAGGATAACGCTCATCGATCAACCGGGACACCATGCTCATATGGGCTAGCTTGAAGTAGACGTGACTATCGTTAAAAGCGATACTCACTATTTGAGACTCATTAGGAAGCAAGGCATTGAGCAAAATAAGGGTCTTGCGAGGCACAATCAACGGCTGCTGTGTGGCTACACCTACGTCTGCCCGGATATAGCGCACTAGCCTGTGACCGTCTGTGGCAACAAAAGTGGCGCTAGAATCGCTAAAGTCTATATAAATTCCATTCATGGCGGGCCTCAGCTCATCGTTGCTTGTGGCAATAATAGCCTGATTAATGGCCCTCTTCAGAACTCTGGCCTCTATATCTACCGAAACTCCCTTCTGTACCGGTCTCAGCTGAGGGAAGTCAATAGCACTCTCTCCTGCCAATCGATACCGCCCATTGCTAGAGCTAATTTCTACCCCATAGGTACCCTCATTGATGGAGAAAGTAACAGGCTGTTCTGGTAGATTCTTCAAGGTCTCAAGTAGAATGCGTGCCGGTATAGCGATGCTGACTCTTTCTTGGGCCTCCACAGCCAACTCCGTAGTCATAGACGTTTGTAAATCAGAAGCAGTGACCGTAAGCTGCTTACCATCGATCTCAAACAAAAAATTCTCTAGGATGGGTACAACGGGATTATTGGCGATCACACCGCTGACAGCAGCCAGCTGCTTAGACAAGGCAGATGAGGATACGATAAATTTCATAGGTGCTAGTGCTTTTGTGGCTGCTACTAAGTTTTGTAGCACGAAGGATCCAAGTTATATATAAATGTCAAAATTAAACATATCGCATGCACGTTTAGTATTGCGTCGATCTTTTCGTCGTCTTTCTTGCCTTACCCATCGTCACATAGTATCACTCATCTCCTATGCGAGCAACTTCACGACATACGCCATAGACCCGAAACTTTTGCATGAAAAATGTACGAATTAGGACAAATTCTAATAATTTAGTGCGGCTGTCCATTGCTGAATAGCCATGTGCTACTATTGAATTCTCTTTAAAAAAGAGGGACAAGCCAACGGTAGTGCAGACAATGTAACGTGACGGTTGACTTGTTTTGCAACAATAGAGGTGACATAAGAACTGCACACAACGCAACCATTGTTCGCAGTTCTTATGTTACACTCTCCGCTTCAACTCAAAATGCTTACCCAGGTAGACTGCACGTACCCTTTCATCCTCTGCCAACTCCTCAGCAGTACCTGACTTGAGCAGACTCCCCTCATACATAAGATACGCGCGATCGGTGACAGAGAGTGTTTCGTTAACATTATGATCGGTGATGAGAATGCCAATATTTTTATTCTTCAACTGCGCTATCAGCGTCTGGATTTCCTCTACCGCAATAGGATCAACGCCAGCAAAAGGCTCATCAAGCAATACAAACTTAGGGTCTATAGCCAACGCCCTGGCTATCTCTGTCCTTCTACGCTCCCCGCCAGACAAGACCATACCCTTATTTCTTCTGATATGGGTAATACTAAACTCCTCAAGCAATGTTTCCATCTTTTCTTTCTGCTCTTTTTTGGAGAGTCGAGTCATCTCCAATACAGCCATTAAATTCTCTTCTACCGTGAGGTTGCGAAAAATGGATGCTTCTTGGGGCAAATAACTAATGCCTCTTTGGGCTCTTTTGTAGAGCGGAAGTGACGTGATACACTCCTCGTTTAGATATACATCTCCTGCGTTTGGCTGTACCAGACCTACCATCATATAAAAAGTGGTAGTCTTACCGGCACCATTGGGACCGAGCAACCCCACGATTTCTCCTTGCGATACATAAGGAGAGACATCACGAACCACCGCATGGCCCTTGTATCTCTTTACTAAATTTTCGGCACGTAACTGCATAGCGCTGGATCTTCTTATCGGAGTAAAGTTAACGCAAAGGACTTTACATAGCTTGTAGGTCTTTGATATGCAATTGTAAATTTCGTTCCCCTAAGTACGTATTTTCTTCTATGGTATATGCCATTCTAAAAGGTTTTTGGACACGCACGAGTGCTTCGTAATGCGCCAAACCAAATCCAATAGCCTCTAAAACATGCGGTGAGCCTCGTTGCTGGACATATAGTTTGAGGTGTTTACCTTTCAGAATATAATAGCTTCTGGCCATCAAGTTTTCTGTAACAAAGACCGCTTTCATATTGCCAGTACCAAAAGGTGCCATTTGCTTCAGCACGTTGTAAAACTTACAGTTGATTTCCTCGAACACAAGCGGTAAATCAATCGTCTGGGGAGGGATAAGTAATTCGTCTGCAATGCTGCCAGCCACCACTGCTTCAAAGCGTTGCTGGAAAGCTGTTACGTGCTCAAGGGGCAAGGTGAGCCCTGCTGCATAGGCATGCCCCCCATATTGGTCCAGTAGATCGGCACAGGCCGAGAGCGCCTGGTAGACATTGTAACCCGCTACAGAACGAGCCGAGCCCGTAGCCTTGCCGTGAACAGCCGTGAGGATTACTGTAGGGCGGTAATATTGCTCAATACACCGCGAAGCAACGATGCCTATCACGCCCTTGTGCCAATTATTTTTAAACAACACCGTAGTCTTGGCCTGGCCCCTATGAGGATTGGCACTGATCATGGCAATGGCCTCTGCTGTTGTTATGCTATCAATGTTTCTTCTTATGCTATTTTTTTTATTGAGTGCATGAGCCAGGTGCATTGCCTCAGTCTCGTCTGCTGCCAAGAGCAAACGTACAGCCAGGCTTGCGTGATCGATCCTGCCAGCTGCATTGATACGTGGCCCCAGGCTAAATACCAGCTGTGAGATCCTGAGGGGTGAGGTTAAGTTCTCGATCTCCATTAATGCTTTCAGACCAGGACGTGGTGCAGCATTTAGTTTTTTTAAGCCATGATACGCCAAAATTCTGTTCTCTCCCACGATCGGTACCATGTCACAGGCAATACTGATAGCCACCAGATCTAGAAAATCATACAGAATTTCTCGCGAAAGGTCTTGCTGCAGTGTCAAGGCTTGAAGTAGCTTGAAGCCCACCCCACATCCTGATAGTTCTTTGATAGGATAAGAGCAACCCGGTTGTTTGGGGTCTAGAATGGCATGCGCATCGGGTAGTTCATCATCTGGTTCGTGATGATCGGCTACAATCACATCCATACCCAAGGCATTGGCCTGTTGTATACAAGCTGTGGCCTTGATACCACAATCGAGGCTAACAATCAGTTTGAAGTCCTCCTTGGCTGCCCAGTGAACGGCTTGCATCGATACGCCATAGCCTTCGGTGTACCGATCTGGGATATATAATTCTGCACACGCTTGCAACGTTTTCAAAAAGCCATAAAACATGGCCACTGAAGTCACACCGTCTACATCATAGTCTCCATAGACTAATATTTTCTCTTTTTGTACAATAGCTCGTGATAAACGACGGACCGCCTTATCCATGTCTTTCATCAAAAAAGGATCATGCAACATATCCAACGAAGGTCTGAAATAGGCCTTCGCCTGGTCAAAGTCGGTGATGCCTTTTTGTGCAAGCAGCGAAGCGATGGCAGGGCAGACACCAATATCACAAGTAAGTGCGCTCACTTGCTGGGCCTCAGGTAAGTCGCGAAAGAGCCATCTTTTGGTGATTGGGATAGCTGAGTGGACTAACTGAACGTTGTTGTTAGACGTCATCATGCACTATCCTGGATCTGAATTAACGAATTCTTGCCGCATCCTTAATCAGCCTTTCATCTTTTCTGATATACCAACTGGCAAGCAGGTTACTGGCAAAAGCGATGGTAGGCAGTGAACAAATTAAAAATCCTTTTGCTGCTTGCTGTGTAACTGGGTAATAGGTAAAACCCATCAGCCCTATCAGTATCAAAGTGTTGTATAAGCCTAGTCTTACCTGCAAACGCCTATTTCGATAACTAATTAATGCATACACAGCAATACCCAATGCAATGTGACACAGCCATGAACCAAGCTGGACACCCACCTCTTCTTTGGGCCATACAGGCGCCCAGATCATGATCAGCAGCGCCATCACGGTGACCAGTAAAAAAATAGACTGAGGACGTTGTAACATTGTCTAACACAACACTAAGTGACCACAATTCGGTACTGTAAGGGTGACATCGAAGCAGAATGAAGACGATTAGCGCGTATGCTACGCGAAGTTAGAGCTTTCTCAACATACTTCCTTGTGATCATTGGGCAGCAACTCATTCTTTGAAAAATGTGAGCGCAAGACAAAAATTCGCTTATTAGAAAGACAAGAACCAATCTTTCCGTAACCTTTTCATGGCATAGAATCATCTGAATAAATACTCTTATAACCGGTGAGAGAGGTCGCCCTACGATCATGCTGGCCTTATCCCCCTTTTTTAAGGAAAACTTGTGGTAGCGCGTGTCTATTAAGCAATGGGCAACAACATCAAGCTATTGAAATGAGACCTTTGCGTAAAAGGCGCACCATCCCTGCAATGCTTCTTTGGTACTATTTTTAGTCGCGTCTTAACAATGTACATCCCAGGGGCGTGCATGGTTTTGAGCACGGCGCAATCGTCTACTCGGGCTTAGAGCGCAAAGGGCCCAAGGGATGAAGGCCCAAAAATTACCTACCAATTCTCTGAGTAGCAGCATCAAGTTGAAGCCCATGCCTGCTAACAAGGCATGGTTCGTGTCACCGACGCGCCCCTTGAGATAATTCCTGCCCAGCCTGTGCTCCCTCTTTAAGTGGCCTATGATCGCCTCTATCGCTGAGCGCCGCCTACACAATGTCTTGTGTTTACGTCTTGTGTTTACGAAGTGCATAGGCACTAGCATGTGCTTGCTTACCGGGCCTGACCATGACTACGATAGCCGCTGTCTACTAATACACGGGCCTCACACTGACCTGTCCAGTGCGCCACTTGATCCAAAGTGGGTGCTAGTGTTGTACTGTCATGCGGATTGCCTACAAAATTAGTGACGCCCACCACGACATGACTCCCCGACAAACTCGCCACAGAGACTTTGCTGCCAAATTCATACTGCTTATGCACCTTACCCTTGGCTATACAGCTTACGGATGGTTCATCG
>JALOLY010000014.1 GCA_025455725.1 Amoebophilaceae bacterium
GCGCGGAAGTCGACTCTGAGCTACAAGGCCAAGGAAGGCAAGATTACCGTTCTAGCAGACTTCTCCTTCGAGTTTCCGAAGACCAAGCATTACCTTCAAATGCTGCGCGGCTTATCCTTATCAGCAGAGAGAACGCTGCTCATACTTGCTTTCCCCGACAAGCATCTTACACTGGCGAGCCGAAATCTGCAACAAGCCGAGGTGGTCATGGCAAGTCAGATTAACACCTATGACCTGCTTAATGCAAAGCACCTTATCATCAGCGAAAGTGCGCTAGCGAGTATCAACCAAAACTTGAGTCAAAAGTGATGAACATCTTGAAAAAGCCTTTGATCACAGAAAAAGTATCTTCTCTCAATGGCAGGGGTGTGTACGGGCTTGTCGTCGATAAGAGAGCCAACAAGATTGAGATCAAAAAAAAAGTAGAGGAGATTTACGGTGTTATTGTGAGTCGTGTAAACACCATGCAATATGCTGGTAAGAGGAAGACGCGACACACTAAGTTAGGCATAAGTCGTGGCAAGCAGCCTGCTTACAAGAAAGCGTTGATAACGTTGAGGAAAGGTGAATCGATTGACTTTTACAAAGATATTCACTGAGTGCTGAGCTATTATTAGTGGTAGATAGCATGCTAGAATACAGCGTTTATCTAGCCAGGGGTTATCGTTTATGATTAGAAGATGAGCATAAGAAAGCTAAGGCCAACTACACCAGGACAGCGTTTCAGGGCTGCCCCAGACTTTTCAGAGCTTACCAAAAAGAAGCCTGAAAGGTCGCTGTTATTGCCAGTAAAGCGTACAGGAGGCAGGAACAATACTGGTAAGATGACCATGCGCTACAGGGGTGGAGGACACAAAAGACGGTTGCGCATCATTGATTTCAAGAGGAAGAAGTATGATATACCGGGTGTTGTCAAGGCCATAGAGTATGATCCGATGCGTACCGCGTATATTGCCCTGCTGCATTATGTAGATGGAGAAAAGGCATATATCTTAGCTCCAGAAGGTCTGAAAGTGGGGGACAAGGTGTTGGCAGGACAGCGCATCGCTCCTGAAGTTGGGCATGCGTTACCCCTCAAAAATATGCCCGCGGGTACCACCGTGCACAACGTAGAGCTTCACCCAGGGAGGGGAGGAGCCATGGCAAGAAGCGCTGGCGCGTCTGCACAGCTCGTGGCTAAGGCAGAGAAGTACGTTACGCTCAAACTCCCTTCGGGCGAACGGCGTCTAGTTTTGGGTGCGTGCATGGCTACTGTCGGGACGGTTTCCAATGGCGATCACATGAATGCTGCCTTGGGAAAGGCCGGGAGAAATAGGTGGCTTGGTCGTAGGCCGCGCGTGAGAGGTGTAGCCATGAACCCAGTGGATCACCCTATGGGCGGTGGTGAGGGAAAGGCATCTGGCGGCCATCCTAGGTCAAGAAAAGGTCTTTATGCCAAAGGGAAGCGCACGAGAAACGATAAAAAATACTCTCAGGAGTTAATCATTAGCAGAAGGAAAAAGTAATGGCTCGATCTATCAAGAAAGGTGCATACATCGCTCATCACTTGCAAAAGAAGGTGGATGCAGCCAATGAGGCAGAAGAAAAAAAAGCTATCAAAACATGGTCGAGGAGTTCTACCATTTCACCCGATTTTGTGGGACTGACTTTCAGTGTACACAGCGGCAATAAGTTTATTCCCGTATACGTAACCGAAAACATGGTAGGCCACAAACTAGGCGAGTTTTCTCCTACTAGGAATTTTAGGGGGCATACCTCAAAGAAAAGTAAAGGTAAAAAATAGCCATGCAGGCAGTAGCAAAACTCAAAAACCTATCCGTCTCTCCTCGTAAGGTACGGCTTGTGGCCGACCTCATCAGAGGAGCCGGTGCCACACAAGGGTTGGCAATACTCAAACACACTTCCAAGAAGTGTGCTATACACTTAGAGAAGCTGCTTCTTTCGGCAGTTTCGAATTGGGAGCGTAAAAATGAAAATGTTGCGTTAGAAGAGGCTGGCCTGTGTATCAAGGCAGTATGGGTAGACGGTGCGGGCATGCTCAAACGCCTTAAGCCAGCTCCGCAAGGTAGAGCCCATAGAATCAGAAAAAGGTCTAGCCACATTACGCTCATTGTGGACAGCACGAAAGGGGTAACCCGGCTCAGTAGTAGGGCTGAAAAAGGGCCAGTAGAATCAGTCAAACAAACAGAAGAAAATACTGATGGGGCAAAAAGTTAATCCTATTGGCCTAAGGCTTGGGTACATCAGAGGGTGGGACTCCAATTGGTTTGCATCGAAGAGAGATTTCTCTGACAGGCTAATGGAAGACGACAGGATAAGAAAGTATCTGGAAGCGAGAATGGCTAAAGGTGGCATCCCGAGGATTGTCATCGAACGTACCATAAAGAGGGTTACACTGACTATTCACACTGCAAAGCCAGGCGTCATTATCGGTAAAGCGGGCACAGAGGTGGATAAAGTCAGGGAAGAGCTAAGCAAGCTGACAGGCAAAGAGGTTCAGGTCAATATTCTCGAGATAAAAAGACCGGAACTGGACGCTAAGCTGGTGGCAGAGTCCATCGCCCAACAACTCAAAGCACGTATTTCTTACCGCAGAGCCATGAAGCAGGCCGTGTCTTCGGCTATGCGCGTAGGCGCGCAGGGTATCAAGCTAAAGATATCCGGTAGGGTAGGTGGTGCAGAAATTGCCAGAAGCGAGGGATATAAAGAGGGAAGAGTGCCTTTGCATACGCTGCGTGCAGATATTGACTATGCGTCTGTAGGTGCCAAAACTGTTTATGGTATCATTGGGGTGAAGGTCTGGATTTTCAAGGGAGAAAGGTATGGCAAGCAAGACCTATTGCCTAGTGCAGACCCTTCCGCCAGAGAAAATGGTAGGTCTGCAGAGCCTTTTGTACACAGAGGCAGGAAGGTGTCTTAAGCAAAGCGATGTATCGCAGAGACGTGCGGTGTAAGCAAATAAAATGAGGGTCCTTGTTGTGTTAAAAGTTGCTCTGACAACTAAGAGAAGTGTCCACGGTGTTGTGGTGTACCTTTATAGTAGTGTAGTAGGGCAGATTACTTAACTCGTCGCGCATACCTAACGATTTAGAAGATTATGTTACAGCCTAAAAGAACTAAATACAGGAAAATGCAGAAGGGGCGCGTCAAAGGGCTCGCGATGAGGGGTAATACGTTAGCATTTGGAGCATTTGGCTTGAAGGCGTTGGAACCCGTTTGGATGACAGCCAGGCAAATTGAAGCAGCCCGTATTGCCATGACCAGAGCAATGAAAAGGCAAGGGCAGGTTTGGATTAGAGTTTTTCCAGATAAGCCCATCACAAAAAAGCCTGCCGAAGTACGAATGGGTAAGGGTAAGGGTGCCCCTGAGTACTGGGCGGGAGTTGTCAAGCCTGGGAGAGTCCTATTTGAAATAGATGGAGTGGGAATAGAGCTGGCACAAAAGGCCATGAGTTTGGCAGCGCAGAAACTTCCTATAAAAGCTAAATTTGTCGTGCGCAGAGACCACACTGAAGAATAGGAAAATGAAATACAGAGAAATTAAATTTTTATCCCCAGAAGAGCGTCGCTCAAAGCTTGTTATTGAGGAGGGTAACTTGAGAAAGCTGCGGTTTGCCCATGCTATCTCGCCCATTGAGAATCCGATGCGTATTAAATATAGCAGGAGGCTCATAGCACAACTCAAAACAGCCGAGAATGCCCCCCAAGAAATTAGAAAATAGCCATATTGAGATGTTGAGAAACCAAAGGAAAGAAAGGGTCGGCCAAGTGGTAAGCAATAAGGGCGATAAGACGGTTGTTGTCTTAATAAAAAGGATGGTTAGACACCCTTTTTACGGGAAGTTTATCAATAAGTCTGCCAGGTTTATGGCGCACGACGAAAAAAATGAGTGTAGCATGGGTGACGTTGTGAAAATTATGGAAGTACGCCCGTTGAGTAAAAGAAAGCGTTGGAGATTGGTTCAAATCATCGAGAAAGCTAAGTAGCCATGATACAGCAAGAATCTAGACTTAAGGTTGCGGACAATAGCGGAGCCAAAGAAGTACTGTGTATCCGTGTACTAGGCGGTACACTCAAACGGTATGCTAGTATAGGTGATAGAATTGTGGTGACTGTCAAGGCAGCCAGCCCATCAGGCAACCTTAAAAAGGGAGCTGTTTCTAAAGCGGTAGTTGTAAGAACTAAGAAAGAGGTAAGGAGGAGAGATGGCTCTTACATCCGTTTTGAAGACAATGCTGCCGTGTTGCTCAACGATAAAAATGAGCCTATTGGTACTCGTGTCTTTGGGCCGGTTGGGAGAGAATTGCGCGAGAAAGAGTTTATGAAAATAGTTTCTTTAGCACCTGAAGTACTGTAAAAATGCATCAAAAGAGCCACAATATATCGAAGCTACACATCAGAAAAGGAGATACTGTGAAGGTGCTTTCGGGTAATTATAGGGGGAAGCAAGGCATCGTTCTTCAGGTGTTTGCGAAAGCCTACCGGGCTACTGTAGAGGGTATCAATATAGTGTCTCGGCATAGAAAGCCCTCTGCAAAGAATCCTCAGGGAGGGATAGAAAAAACAGAGGCCCCTGTACACATCAGTAACCTGATGTTAGTCGACCCTACTACGGGGGTAGCTGCGAGGATAGGTAGGAAGTACAACGACTCAGGTAAGTTAGAACGATTTTCTAAAAAGACTGGAAAGATTATAAAAAATGGCTACTCCAAGACTTAAAGAGCAATACACAAGGGAGCTGGTCCCGATGCTCAAAGAAAGCCTGCAGTGCAGGTCTGTGATGCAGGTGCCAAAGCTAGAGAAGATATGTATTAACCAAGGTGTTGGTGCTGCCGTTAGCGACAAGAAACTTATCGCAACAGCCATTGAGGAGCTGAGTGCAATTGCTGGGCAATTAGCAGTGCCTACCAAAGCTAGGAAAGCCATCTCTAACTTCAAGCTGAGAGAGGGTATGCCCATCGGTGCTACTGTTACTTTGCGTGGGAAGAAGATGTACGAATTTCTAGACCGACTTATCACCCTAGCCCTACCCCGTGTAAGAGATTTCAAAGGCGTCAGTCCTAAAAGTTTTGACGGGCGGGGCAACTATACTCTGGGCATTCATGAACAAATTATCTTCCCGGAGATTAGTATCGATAAGGTGAACAGGATGGCGGGCATGAGTATTACTTTTGTAACAAGTGCAGATTCTGATCAAGAAGCGCATCAACTTTTGAGGGCCTTAGGAGTGCCTTTTCGAGACAAATAAAACCAAAGAACGTAACAAAACGTGGCAAAATTATCAGTTAAAGTGCGAGAGCTGAAGCGTCAGAGGTTGGTATCCAAGTATGCGGCCAAGCGCGCAATCTTAAAAGCAAAGGGAGACTACGAAGCCCTAGATAAGCTTCCTAAGAATGCTTCCCCTGTGCGTTTACATAACCGATGCAAGGCCACAGGAAGGCCTAAGGGATATATGCGGAAGTTTGGTATTTCAAGGGTCACTTTCAGAGAGTGGGCATCAGCAGGCAAGATCCCAGGCATTACCAAAGCGAGTTGGTAGTATATATACTGACGGAAAAACATAACGTTGCAGAGCCAAGTGTCTGCCAAAAGAAACGAAGATATGACTACAGATCCCATAGCTGACTACTTGACTAGAATCAGGAATGCCATCAAAGCCCGGCATGGCATTGTGGAGATCCCTGCATCAAATACCAAAAAAGAGATCACAAGAGTGCTCCATGAGAAGGGCTATATCAGGCAGTACAAATTTGATGATCGAACCAACGTGCAGGGCACCATTAAAATTGCGCTCAAGTACAGTGCTGATACCAAGCAGCCGGCCATTGTGAAGTTACAAAGGGTGAGTAGGCCTGGATTGAGAAAATACGCCAGCTATGACAACCTACCCGAGGTTATTAATGGGCTAGGCATTGCCATCTTGTCTACTCCTAAAGGAGTGATGAGTGATAAGGAGGCCAGAAAGATGCATGTTGGGGGGGAGGTATTATGCTACGTTTATTAAGTCAAATGGTATGTCAAGAATAGGAAAGAACCCCATTAAACTGCCCAGTAATGTTACGGTGACTGTCTCTGATGAAGGATTGGTACGTGTAAATGGTACCCGAGGAACACTTTCCCAACTTGTTAATCCTGCTATCACTGTAAAGGTAGAGGGGGATATAGTAGTGCTAGAAAGAAAATCAAACCAGAAGGCACACGCAGCCCTACATGGTCTCTATAGATCACTGCTCCAAAACATGGTCATTGGCGTGAGTGAGGGCTATCAGAAAGTCTTAGAACTAGTGGGCGTGGGTTACAAGGCTAGTGCACAAGATGGTGTATTGGAGCTAAGTCTAGGCTACTCTCACGGTATATTTTTTGTGGTCCCTGAGGAGATCTCTGTTAGAGCTGAAATGATAAAAGGGAAAAACCCCCTTATCTATCTAGAGGGAATTGATAAGCAGCTCGTGGGACAGGTAGCAGCTAGGCTCAGAATGCTTAGAAAAGTAGAGCCCTACAAGGGTAAGGGTATCAGATTTTTGGGGGAACATATCAGACGCAAGGCAGGTAAGTCTGCTACCAAGTAGGTCAATTAGAGTTATTGCGATAAGCACATGAAGACCAAAAACAAAAAGGTTGATCGGAGGTTAAAGATCCGAAGAAAGATTAGAAAAATTATTCAAGGCACTGCCGCAGTACCGAGGCTTTCTATCTTCAAGAGTAACAAGTGTATTTATGCGCAGTTGATCGATGATGAACAGGGTCACACACTGCTCGCTACTTCCTCAAAGGCTCTGGGTGATTCAGGTATCGATGTAGATAAAGCCAGAAAAGTGGGTAAAGCCATCGCAGAGAAAGCCCTTGAGCGGGGTATTGAGGCGGTTGTATTTGATCGTTCAGGATACCTCTATCATGGTAGGGTAAAAGCGTTGGCAGAGGGCGCTAGGGACCAAGGTCTAAAATTTTAATGAGTATGACTCCGAAGAAATTAAAAGCGAGTGATTTTCAACTAGAAGAGAAGGTGGTATCGGTAAACCGGGTTACCAAGGTGGTCAAGGGAGGTCGTAACTTCAGCTTTGCGGCTGTTGTTGTCGTGGGCAATGGTAACGGCGTGGTAGGTTATGGACTCGGTAAAGCCAAAGAAGTAACAAATGCCATTGTTAAGGGGGTGGAAGATGCCAAGAAGAACCTAGTGAGAGTGCCTATCCTACGTGATACGGTCCCGCATGCATCGGTGGGGAAATTTGGTGGAGGATCAGTGTTATTAAAGCCCGCTTCTCCGGGCACAGGCATTATTGCAGGAGGGGGGGTACGCGTCGTTTTAGAGAGTGCGGGTGTACAGAACGTGCTATCTAAATCCAAGGGATCATCTAATCCTCACAACGTGGTCAAAGCAACGCTGCAGGCACTGCTGCAGTTGCGTGACCCCGTAACTGTTGCCGCTCAGAGGGGCATTACTATCGACAAAGTATTTAATGGATAGCCATGGCTAGAGTCAGAATTACCCAAATAAAGAGCCTTATTGGCTACCCTCATCAGCAACAAAAGCGCACCATGAGTGCCCTGGGGTTTGGGCGTCACGGTAGGATCAATAGAAGTGTTGAACACGAGCTTACGCCGGCAATACAGGGGATGGTTAACAGAATAAGTCATTTAGTGGTTATAGAAAAGCTATAGTTATGCAATTAAATACACTTAAACCGGCCCCTGGCGCTGTTAAAAATGGGAAACGTGTTGGTAGGGGACAGGGCTCTGGTAGAGGGGGAACTGCTACGAGGGGACATAACGGGGCTAAGTCAAGGTCAGGTTACAAAAGTAAAAGAGGTTTCGAAGGTGGGCAGCTGCCTTTGCAAAGGCGTCTGCCCAGGTATGGGTTTAAGAGTCCTAATAAGCTCGTCTACAAGCCCATTAATTTGGAGGTGCTCCAACAACTAGCCGAAAGAGAGAAATTGACGCTCATCGATGACTTCGTACTGTTCAGTCATGGTCTTATAAGCAAGCGTGAGCGCTACAAAGTGTTGGGTTCTGGCGTGTTAAAAGACAGGATTGATGTATCCGCTTACGCTTTCTCCGCTTCGGCGCGTGCATCCATAGAGCAATTAGGAGGGAAAGCCACCACTATTGATGTTTATGCCTAGACTCTTCCGTGTCATCAAGGATGTCTTCTCCATTGAAGAACTCAGGATTCGCATACTCAATACGGTTGTGTTTCTTTTGTTATTTCGTTTGGGGTCTTACGTAGTTTTGCCAGGTATCAATCCTGCCAAGCTCACGGGTGAGGCACGGGGGATATTTGGACTGCTAGATGCGTTTTTGGGGGGCGCCTTCAGCAATGCCTCTGTGTTGGGTCTAGGTGTTATGCCCTATATATCAGCGTCTATTGCCATTCAGCTTTTGACCATTGCATTCCCTTATTTTCAAAGATTACAAAAAGAAGGACATTCGGGCAGAAAAATCCTCAATCAGATGACTAAGGTGCTCACCATTTTTATTGCCATAGTGCAAGCGGTGGCCTACCTCTCTGCAGCGGTTTCAGAGGAAGTAATCGTGATCAGTAGATCTTTTTTCACGGGGGTGTCCATATTTATTCTTACGGCAGGTACGATGTTTTGTGTATGGTTGGGGGATCGCATTACCGATAAAGGCATTGGCAATGGAGTCTCCATGCTTATCATGATTGGTATTATCTCTTCCTTACCAGGAGCACTTTTCTCAGAAGTCCTTTCCAGAGGTACGCGTGGTTCTCTAGTTCTCTTCGTCGAGTTCCTCGTGCTCTTTATGGTAGTGGCAGGTGTGGTGATGTTTACACAAGCTACTAGAAGAATCCCCGTGCAATACGCTAAGCAGATGGTTAGTAGTAGTAGTACATATACGTACGGTGGACATCGACAATACATCCCCCTCAAGTTGAATACGTCTGGCGTAATGCCCATCATTTTTTCACAAGCGCTCATGTTTTTGCCCGCACTCGTTGCGAGTATTTGGTCAGAAAAAAGCAGTGTGGCGACTTTCGTGGGTCGGGTATTTTCTGACTATACCACCTGGCAGTATAATGTGACCTTCAGCCTCCTTATCGTTATCTTCACCTTTTTCTACACTGCTATTACCATCAATCCTAATCAGATTGCCGATGATATGAAGCGCAACAGTGGCTTTATTCCGGGCGTCAAGCCTGGGAAACCCACGTCAGAGTTTATAGACAATATTTTGAGCAAGATAACGTTGCCAGGTTCACTATTTCTCGCTGCAATAGCTATATTGCCGGCCTTTGCGCACATGGCCGGCGTTAACAGCTCATTCAGCAGATTTTATGGAGGCACTTCATTACTCATTATGGTGGGTGTAGTTTTGGACACGTTGCAGCAAGTGGAAAGCTTATTGCTCATGCGTCGTTATAAGGGCCTGATGAAGTCTGGTAGGACACAGAAATAGAAATAGTTTTTAAACTACCGCTGCGTTTTTAAAGAATGGGTTCTGTAAAGCGTGAAGAAGAAGTAGCTCTGATTAGAAAAGGTGCTAAAATTTTAAGTAAAACGCAGGGACAAGTTGCGAAAGAGATCAAGCCAGGAGTAACTACGCAGAGACTAGATGCCCTTGCGGAGGCATTCATTAGAGACAGTGGAGGGGTGCCTTCCTTCAAGGGATACCAAAAGTTTCCTGCTACGCTTTGTACCTCTGTCAATGAGTATGTAGTACACGGGCTTCCCAGTGGCTACGTGTTACAAGAAGGAGACATTGTTTCCGTAGACTGCGGGGTATACTATAAGGGCTTTCACAGTGACGCAGCGTTTACTTATCCCGTGGGAGTGGTAAGTGACGAGGTGATGTGCCTGCTTCGAGTGACAAAAGAGGCCTTGTACTGTGGCATTAACGAAGCTAAAGTAGGAAACAGGGTTGGAGATGTTGGCTATGCTATTCAGCGCCATGCACAAGATCATGGCTATTCGGTAGTAAGGGAATTGGTAGGGCATGGTGTGGGGAGAGCACTACATGAGGACCCACCAGTGCCTAACTACGGAAGGAGGGGCCACGGTGCGCAGCTCAGGCAGGGTATGGTGTTGGCCATAGAGCCTATGATTAACTTAGGAGGGAGACAAGTTGTGCAGGAGAAGGGAGGAGTCTTCAGATCTTTGGATAGGAAAGCCACCGCGCACTTTGAGCATACGGTGGTCGTACTAGAAGGTAAAGCCGAAATACTGACGACTTACAGGTATATAGAGGAAGTCTTCAAATTTTAGTATGGCCAAGCAGGAAGCGATTAAACAGGATGGTATCGTAGAGGTGGCTCTTCCTAACGCAATGTTTAAAATTCGTTTAGAAAACGGGCACTTGGTGCTAGGGCATATCTCTGGAAAGATGAGAAAGTTCTACATCAAGATTTTGCCCGGGGACAAGGTCACGTTGGAGATGTCTCCTTATGACCTAACCAAAGGGCGAATTGTTTACAGGTATAAGTAAGTAATACTAAATCAGCTATGAAGGTAAAAGCATCTGTTAAGAAGCGGAGTAGTGACTGCCAGATCGTCCGTAGAAAAGGTAGGCTGTACGTGATCAATAAGAAAAATCCAAGATTCAAACAAAGACAAGGGTAAGCATGACTAGAATATTGGGTGTAGACATTCCAGACAGTAAACGGGGGGAAATTGCCCTTACTTATATTTTTGGCATTGGCCGTAGCTTGTCAAACAAGATCCTCGAGACGGCAAAAGTGCATAGAGATAAGCGTCCGGTGGATTGGACAGACGAAGAATCGAGAAGAATCCGGGAAGCTATTGGCACGCAGTACAAGGTAGAAGGAGAGTTGCGTTCTGAGGTGCGCCTGAATATTAAGCGGTTGATGGATATTGGATCGCATCGAGGTAAGAGGCATAGAGCTGGATTGCCCGTGAGAGGTCAGAAGACCAAGAATAATGCAAGGACGCGTAAAGGGAAACGTAAGACAGTGGCTGGTAAAAAGCGGGCAACGAAGTAAATAATGACTATAAGCGATATTCAATGTCTGTAGGGAAGGTGTTCACCGCAAGCTTCGGTTAGAGATTGGTTCGGTATGAGGCAAGCACACAGTAAGCATTATGACAAAGACGAAAAAAGATAAAGCCTCAAAGAGGGTTGTCAAAGTAGAAAAAACGGGCCAAGTGCATATCAAGGCCAGTTTCAATAACATCATTATTTCCTTGACGAATAGTGCTGGCCAAGTGATTTCGTGGTCCTCTGCCGGTAAGATGGGATTTAGAGGATCTAAGAAAAATACCCCTTACGCGGCACAGAGAGCTGCGGAAGATTGTGCCAAAGTGGCCTACGAGTTAGGCCTTAGGAAGGTGAATGCCTACATCAAGGGGGCAGGCGTCGGCCGGGAGTCTGCTGTGAGAACCATTCAGGAGGCTGGTATTGAGGTCGCAGCGATTCAAGATGTGACACCCCTGCCGCATAATGGCTGCAGGCCTCCGAAGCGCAGACGCCCTTAGGTCTTGTTCAAATAAAAAGAAAGAAAGAAAGCATGGCAGTATACAGAGGTCCCAGAGCAAGAATAGAAAGACGATTCAATGATCCTATCTTTGGACAAGGTAAGGCCCTGCAAAAGAAGGGTTACCCCCCAGGCCAGCACGGGAGAATACGCAGAAAGAAGTCAGAATATGCGTCTCAACTCATGGAAAAGCAGAGGGCTAAGTATACCTATGGATTATTGGAGAAACAATTTGCTAACCTTTTTCATAAAGCTGTTAGGAAGAAAGGGGTAACAGGTGAGGTGTTACTGCAGCTCTTAGAAGCACGTTTGGACAATACGGTTTATCGTTTAGGTATAGCCCCCACAAGAAGGGCTGCTAGGCAGTTGGTCCTACACAAACATATCACCGTCAATAATTCCGTTGTCAATATCCCCTCTTATACTTTGAAGACGGGTGATTTGATTGGTGTGCGCGACAAATCCAAGTCGCTGGACGTAATTAAAGACAACATCACCGCCCCGCACAAGAGCTACACGTGGCTGGAGTGGGATGGTACGCAGATGAGGGGAAGGCTTATGGCGTTGCCATCCAGAAAGGAAATTCCTGAAAAAATTAATGAACAGAGTATTGTTGAACTATATTCCAAATAGGCATTAGTACTTCTTGTTTCTAGAGATCTTATAAAAAGAACCACAACAATGTCAGCAATAGCATTTCAAATGCCTAGAAAAGTGTCGATAGAGAAGGCAGACAATTTTTACAGTACTTTCACCTTTAAACCCCTTGAAAAAGGGTACGGAGTCACTATTGGTAATACCCTAAGGAGGGTACTTCTCTCCTCGTTAGAAGGGTATGCAATTACATCAATCAAAATTCCTGGCGTACAACACGAATTTTCTGCTTTAAAGGGTGTAGTAGAGGACATAGCAGAGTTGGTACTCAATCTGAAGCAAGTGCGATTTAAAAAAGTGGCTGGCCACGCGAGTGACAAGATATTTGTCTCAATAAAGAAGCAGGAAGTATTTAAAGCAGGTGACCTTGTTAGGTTTACCTCGGCTTTGGAAGTGCTCAACCCAGATTTTGTCATTTGCCATCTCGACCCATCTGCTAACATTGAGTTGGAAATTACGGTAGAGAAAGGTAGAGGTTATATTCCTGCAGAAGAGAATAAGCCGGCCAATGCAGCCATTGGCGTTATCGCTATCGATGCGATTTTCACACCTATCAAAAGCGTCAGTTATAGGGTAGAGAACATAAGGGTAGAGCAGAAAACAGACTATGAAAAGCTCATTATTGATATACAAACGGACGGCTCTATCAACCCAGAGCAGGCGCTCGAGCGGGCTTCCAAGCTTATTATCGAACATTTCCTTCCGTTTGCAGACAGCAATATGGTGCTGGAAACTTCAGATGACGAAGAAGCAATTATTGTAGATGAGGAACTACTGCGTGTGCGCAAGTTACTCAAAACGCCCCTTGTTGAACTTGGCTTATCTGTCAGAGCCTTCAATTGCCTTAAGGCTGCAGAAGTGAAAACCTTGAGCGATCTGGCAGGATTAGAAGTTTCTGACATGATGAAATTTCGGAATTTTGGTAAAAAATCACTCAAAGAACTCGAGGAACTCATAGCCAGTAAAAATTTGAGCTTTGGTATGGATATATCTAAATACAAGTTAGATGAAGCCTGAGTGCACAGTATGACCTCTTGCTAAACGCTGTCCCAGCGATAATTTTTTTAGTCAGGTAAGATTTGATCACAGATAAGAATGAGACACGGAAAAAAGTTTAATCACTTGAGCAGGCCAGCTGCTCATAGGAAAGCATTGCTGGCTAATCTGGCCAAGTCATTGATTATGTACAAACGGATCAATACTACTTTGGCTAAAGCCAAGGCATTGAGGAGATTTGTGGAGCCTATTCTGACGAAGGCCAAAAGTGATACTACTCATGCCAGGAGAGTGGTATTTTCCTACTTCCAAGACAAAGTACCTGTCAAGGAGTTGTTCGATAATATTGCTTCCAAGGTTGCGGATAGACCTGGAGGCTATACGCGTATTATTAGACTGGGGAATCGCTTGAGTGACAATGCTGAAATGTGTATGATCGAGTTGGTAGACTATAATGAACTCTTGCAAAAGAGAGTCAAGCCAGAGCAATCTAAGACGAGAAGGAGTAAAGCGAAGGTAGCAGCTGCGAAGGAAGTACCCCAGGCACTTCCTCACGAAAAAGTCGATCCAGTCTTTACATCCAGAGTCAACACACAAGATGATGAGCACAAGGAGACGTTACCGCCAGTAGAGGAAGCTACACAGCTAGAAGCCAAAGACTAGCCTACCATTGCCTGAAGTCTGGTCTCTCATAAGGGAAGACTGTTACTGATGCAGAAAAGAGTGTCTGCTAATGTCTGGCTACGAGCTGATCGTTAGGCGGAGTCTAAAGGCCCTCTTGATGTCCTCCTTTTTTCGCTCATCGTAACCGCAGTCGTCATAGGCGCGGCTTTCTTCCGTTTTTAGCGACAATGCTCCCACGTAGCTAAAAAATTTTCCACACGATATCATGAGTAAGATCAAAGACATTCGTGCAAGACATGTCCTGGATTCCAGAGGAAATCCTACCGTTGAGGTAGAGGTATGTACCCAAGATGGGGCTATAGGCATAGCTGCTGTGCCCTCGGGCGCATCTACGGGTAGCTATGAAGCACTTGAACTGCGTGACACAGATAATCCACAATACTTAGGAATGGGTGTTCAAAAGGCTATAAAACATGTTAGAGACGTTTTAAAAGACGAGCTTATGGGTATTTCTGTCTTTGAGCAGGGATATTTAGATCGGCTCATGTTAGTGCTAGATGGCACATCTAACAAGTCTAGGTTAGGCGCCAATGCACTCCTAGGTGTTTCCCTGGCCATAGCTAAAGCGGCGGCTTTGTCTGCCAAAATGCCTTTATATCGTTATCTAGGAGGTATAAATGCCAATACCTTACCGACACCCATGATCAACATATTGAATGGCGGTGTGCATGCAGACAATGCTATCGACTTACAAGAATTCATGATCATGCCTGTAAATGCGGTTAGCTTTTCCGAGTCTTTGCGTATGGGTGTGGAGGTATTTCATCATTTAGGGAGGTTACTAAGGGCTAATTCATTTACCACTAATATGGGTGACGAGGGTGGCTTCGCTCCTAGCATTGCTTCCAATGAAAAAGCTGTAGAATTAGTGTTGCAAGCTGTTGAAAAGGCCGGCTATCGGCCAGGAGAGGATATTTTTATTGCATTGGATGCTGCTGCTTCTGAGTTTTACGATCCACAAGAAAAGTGCTATTCTTTTCGAGGAACTTCTGGTGCGAAGTACTCCTCTGCAGAGCTCGTGAAGTTTTGGGAAGACTGGTTACATAAATATCCTATTCTCTCTATTGAAGATGGGATGGCAGAAGATGATTGGGAAGGATGGCAGCAATTGACCGCTGCTGTAGGCGATCGTGTTCAGCTTGTAGGAGATGATCTGTTTGTGACCAGTGTAGAAAGATTGCAGCATGGCATCGACATGAAGGCAGCCAATGCTGTTCTTATCAAGATGAATCAGGTAGGCACACTCAGTGAGACACTAGAAACAGTGCGACTAGCCCACAAGCATGCTTACAACAGCATCATATCGCACCGTTCGGGAGAGACAGAAGACACTTCCATCGCTGATTTGGCTGTTGCTCTAAACACTGGCCAGATTAAAACAGGCTCTGTCTCGCGCTCTGACAGGACCGCAAAGTATAACCAACTATTACGTATTGAGGAGGCATTGGGTGATTACGGCCAATTTGCTGGCAAGCCGTTCTAGAAAATAATTTAAACCTATGCGCGTCATGTGGAAAAGACTTCCTCACTGGGCGAAGAGCTTTTATTTTCTGTCAGGATTGGGGTTTTTATTTTGGATGCTTTTTTTCGATGCGGAAGACTTTTTTACACAGTACCAATTGAGGAATAAGCTGGGATGCTTAGCAGAGGAGAAACGCCACTATCTAGAACAAATAGAAGAGCTACAACAAGACAAAAAGGAATTAGCAAGCCATGAAGACTTACTAGAGAAGTTTGCTAGAGAAAAGTATTTTATGAAGAAAAAGACAGAAGATCTCTACGTTATTGTTGATGAATGAGTCTTTGGGGTTATATGGTGGTCAAACCTAAGGAGGCTACACTATCAAACAAATAATCCTTACATAATGCATTATTTTCCCTACTTCGCATGCTCCTCTTCAGTGAATTATCAACCCTTATAGGAGGTACCGTCATACAGTATGTTGCAGACACCCCAATCAGCAACATATTACTAGATAGTAGAAGGCTCTCAACTACTACTGATAGTCTATTTTTGGCTATGCGGGGCCAGCATCACAACAGTCACCAGTTTCTGCCAATAGTTTATGAGCGAGGCATCAGGCAGTTTGTGGTAGAACAAGGCAATGAAATTGCTTATGAGCGACTCAAAAATGCCAACGTTATTCAAGTAGCCAACAGTATTGATGCCTTGCAACAGTTGGCGGCTCACCATAGAAATCAATATCAATTACCCCTGCTGGCTATTACGGGAAGCAATGGGAAGACCATTATCAAAGAATGGCTTAGTCAGCTGTTATCCTTGAAGTATGCCGTGGCGAAAAGCCCCAAAAGTTACAACTCACAAATCGGTGTTCCGTCCTCAGTGTGGCTGATGCATGCAAATCACGAGTATGGTGTTTTTGAGGCAGGTATCTCGAGGCCTGGAGAAATGGCAAAATTAGAGGCCATTCTTAAGCCTACTCTTGGTATGTTCGCCAACATAGGCCCGGCACATGACGCAGGTTTTGCCACCCAACAGCAAAAACTCAACGAGAAGGCGCTCCTATTTAGGAAGTGCCAGAAGATTTACTATTGTCTCGATCATATACCCATTCATCAAGTTTTGATGATGCTGTACCATAATAAAGTACAACTGGTGACTTGGTCTTTGCTTGATAATTCTGCCGACTACAAGATCCAAAAGTACTTACTAGACACAGACAAGCAGACAAAGCTTACAGTAATCACTCGGCAGCACCATCATACTTTTATTTTGCCGTTTCAAGACGATTTTTCCATAGAAAATGCAATCCACTGTATTGTATTCCTGTTGCACGAAGGATTCAGTGCTACCATGATACAGGAACCTCTTACAAAGCTTAGATCGGTGCCTATGCGCATGACTTTGAAGGAGGGTATTAACAACTGCCAGGTGATCGATGATACCTATAATAACGATTTGGTGGGCTTGCAGGGAGCCCTAGATTTTATGGCTCAACAGAAGAGAGCCTCTCGAAGAACAGTAGTACTATCTGATTTGCTACAAACTGGTGTAGTAGCTGAGGCACTTTATCGGCAAGTTGTACAGTTGCTCAAGGGCAAGCAAGTGGATCGGGTCATCGGTATCGGTAAAGAGCTAACTGCGTACGCCGAAGTTTTTGCATCGTTTGATACATGCTTTTACGAACACACTGAAGCATTACTTAAGGAGGATATTCAGCGCATGTTTAGCGATGAGTTAGTACTTGTGAAGGGCGCTAGACGTTTTAGCCTAGATAGAGTGGTAGATCGGTTGCAGCAAAAGGTACATAGTACCGTTCTTGAAGTAGACTTAGATGCTGTTACCCATAATCTAAATTTTTTTCGAGGTAGACTAGCTGAGGGTACCCGACTGATGGTTGTGGTCAAAGCCCTAGCATACGGTAGTAGCAGCTTCGAAATTGCCCAACTTCTTCAGTACCACCGTGTGGATTACCTGGCAGTAGCATATGCCGACGAAGGTATGTTGTTGCGCGAGCATGGTATCACACTCCCCATCATGGTAATGAACCCCACGCCAGAGAGTTTTGATAAGCTCCTTGAGTACCGTTTAGAGCCCGAGATATACAGCCTCAAGTTGCTACTTGAATTGCGTGATTTCTTAACCCTTCGGAATAGTTGCATTGATATACACCTGAAGCTAGAAACAGGAATGTGTCGGCTAGGGTTTGAGGAGAGAGAGCTCGGTACACTTGTACAACTATTGGCTACTTCACCAGCCATTCGCGTAGTGGGAATCATGAGCCACCTGGCTGCTGCTTCTGACCAGCAACATGATGGTTATACCAGGCATCAGTTTATGCTGTTTACGCAGTATGCCGACTATATAGAAAAAAAGCTGGATATCCGTACGATCAAACACTTACTGAATTCTTCAGGCATTCTTCGTTTTCCTGAGTACCAATTAAGTATGGTCCGATTGGGTATTGGCTTGTATGGTGTCGGAGTAGGTGAGGAGATACAGCAGCGTCTTGAAGTTGCTAGCACGCTTAAAACTGTTATTTCTCAGATTAAAATGATTCCCCAAGGAGCAACGGTCGGTTATGGAAGACAAGGTGTTGCCCAAAAAGATATGCGGATCGCTACCCTAGCTATTGGCTATGCTGACGGATTTAGCAGAGTACTGGGCCGTGGTCAAGGTAGCGTCTGGATCAATGGTCATTTTGCTCCCATTGTTGGTGCTATTTGTATGGATATGAGCATGGTGGATGTAACAAATATACCTGCTGCTGAGGGGGATACGGTCATCATCTTTGGTAAGGAGTTACCTATTGCGGAATTAGCTGCTGCTATGGGTACCATCGTTCACGAAGTACTGACGAATGTGAGCGAACGGGTGAAGAGGATATATTATGCGGGGTGAGGAGCCGATTCCTTCTCAGCGACAAAGTACCATCTTACCTCTTTTTGCTGCACAATACGCTATTCCAACAAGTTTCAACTTTCTAGGTTCTACTAATTCGTTGTCCCTTAAGAAAGGTTAGTATGTGTATTATATACTAAGTTGAGGAGTGTTTTCGGGGTTAATTTTCTTAAAAAGGGGTAGGAAAAAATGTAAGGAAATGATTGCTTGAGATGAACCCCTTGCAAAAAATCGTGCGCATAGGTGGGGTCACTCACCTCATCAATCACAAACCGATCTGTTTAAAAGCCTACTCTCCAAGCAGCTCAATCCGCAACACCCCCTCTACGTGTTAG
>JALOLY010000015.1 GCA_025455725.1 Amoebophilaceae bacterium
CGGCTTGACCCTGACATGAAGTTTTTGAAAAACATGCCGATGATAAATTGTCACCTTGAAGTGTGTGTGGACAAATCGTTTATCCGCTTTAAGGTCCAACATGTACTTTTGGCAGGCTGCTGCAGGTCCAGAAATAGTTCCGTTAATGCCCTCTGAAGCGATGATGATACGCCCTCTTAGACCATTCTCTACGCAATAATGATGGTGTTTTTTTCTGAACTCCTCTGGTTCTTCGATGGGTGAGTAACAGTAATAGAGTAATATGTTGTAAGTCTGTTGCATGGCTTCTAGAAAATTATTGTGATACATTTTCTCTTCGAATGGTGGCTGGTGCCGTACGAGCACTAATATAGCCTTTCCAGCGGTCTCGTTTCACCGAGCTTCATGAGCCAAATAGCGCTTGACTCAATATTCTGAGCTTGTGCCGCTTCTTTGAACCTTTTGATGGGTTCGTCCAGGGGCTCGTCGGATAAATTAAGCGTACCCCAGTGCATCCCAATCATATTTTTTGCATTGACATCCTGCGCAATTTGTATTGCTTGTTCTGGATTTGCATGATACTGCGCTAGTAACTTTTGAGGCGCGTAGGCACCAATTCCGACGATAGCCAGATCACAGTTACCCAAATTTGATTTGATCTCTTTAAAAATTTGGGGGTGATAGGCAGTATCCCCCGAAAAGTAAATGTCGAAAGCTTTTGATTTGATACCAAAACTACACCATAGTGTCTTGTTTTTATCGAACAAAGACCTCCCCGAGTTGTGTATGGCGGGCAAGCAAAGGAAGACTAGCGCCTGATGGTTGGCTTCTTCATACCACTGCATCTCTTGCACTTCTGTAAAACCGCATTGCTTGAAATACGTAGCCAATCCTAACGGACAAAAGACTTGTACTTTGGCACCAAATTTCTCTCTAATGCGTTTCAAGCTTTTAATGTCTAGATGGTCATAGTGGTTATGACTGCAAACAATGACGTCTAGCTGAGGGAGGTCTTCTATGTTGATAGTGAGAGGAATGTATCTTTTTGGTCCGAAGCCCAATCTTCCAGCTGTATCAGCAAAAAAGGGGTCTGTTAGGATACAAGTTTGGCCTACCTTTATGAAGAAAGTAGCGTGGCCGATCCAAGTGATAGAATCCGCTTGATGCCACTGAAGAAGTCCCCTCAGCGCATCGTCTCTGTTAAGGGCATATTCCCGCAATACGTCCTTCTCGCTACTCCCGAACCCAACAATTCTCCTTGTAAGGAACAAAATCCAGTCCACGGGCGAATTTTTGATAACTGTAGAACCTACTGGATTTTTGAAATCGTACGTTCCTGTGTAAGTACGCATGTGTATGCAAGCACTTGTAATGAGTAAGGACGCAAAGATTAAGTATTTAAACATAACGGACCTAGTATGGTTTAGGCATACACTTCGCTAGGCGTATGAACTCATTTGCGTTCTGTAGGTACTGCTGGATTGCCCAGTACGGTTGTTCCTGCCTCAACGTTTGTCAGTACCACTGCGCCCGCCCCAATGCTTGCTGCTTTTCCTACTATCACGCCTGCAACAATGGTAGCACCTGCACCGACGAAGACACTGTTATCGAGTTGGGCCCCTGCACCTATTGTGCTGCCGGCGCCTATCTGCACAAATTCTTTAATCACCGCATCATGCTCAACGGTTACTCGGGTATGAAGGGTGCAATGACTATCGAGCGAGGCGCCAGCACCTAAGCTAACACCGGTATTGATGAGGTTGCCATAACCGAGCACTGCTGATGTAGCAATGATGGCTGAAGGGTGAATGGCATTAACGGGCACAGTTTTGTTACGCTTATGAAGCATGGTTACTAAGCGTTGCCGCTTGGCCTGTTGCTCCACCGCGACAAATACATCACACTGTTCTCCGATAAGATCCAGGTACTGCTCCTCCGCTGTGTTGCCCAGTACAGGGACGCCGTCTATTATTTGACCCTGAAGTGCATGATCATCGTCTAAAAAGCCATACACGACGATATTGTTCTTTTGAAAAATCTCTAGAACAACCTTACCTAAGCCATATGCGCCAAAAATGATAACCGGATCTCCCATGCTACTTGATTAAGGTTTCGAATTTACTGGGATAGGCGTACACTAACAAGCTGAGGGACAGCATCAAGTATTGATCTTATCCGTCTCTTTTTGAAGCAAGGGATACTGTATCATTTAGCTAGCAACACTAGACTTATGTGTTTCTCTGGCCTACTTGATAGTGTACGCTTGCTTTTCACCTACTGGGTGGTGAATAGACATCCTGAAAAAATTATTAGCTTGTAGAACCTAGTATTACGGTAGATGCTAGTGTTAACGTTGATTTAGTATATCTCTAAAGCTCTTGTGATTACTATGTCTGCTCTCTACTACGTAGAAGAAGTTTACCAGAACCTTCGACAACATAAGCTCAGGAGTGTGCTAACCGGATTTGGGGTTGCGTGGGGTATCTTTATTCTGGTCATTTTGCTAGGTGCAGGAGAAGGATTCTACCATGGTACGTTCCGCAAATTCGCAGGATACGCCAAAAACAGTGTTTGGTTTTGGGGTGGGCAACGTGTTTCAGGACATCGTGTGTTGTTTTCAGCACCATTACTGGATAAAATGCAACACAAGATAGAAGGCATTCAGTACGCTACGCTAGTAGCTAGGCCATATGGGCCGGTGTTAGTGAGCTATTTGGAGGAGGAATATAACCAAGCAGCTGTACAAGGTGTAGGTGCTAGTTATGCTCAAGTGAGTCAATTGGTGTTACAAAGGGGCCGGTTTTTGAGTGAGCGCGATGAAACCAATGCCAGGCTAGTGTGTGTTGTTGGGTATGATATACAGCGCATTCTCTTCAAGAAAAAAGATCCCATAGGCCAATTTTTGAGTGTGGGTGGCATGTACTTTCAGGTAGTAGGCACTCTAGCTAAAGACGCTGCCACTAATCGTCGAGAGCAGAAATCTGTCTTTATACCGTTTCACACTTTTTGTGAGACGTTTAATCAGAGTGCCGAATGTGATGAATTCAGGCTGGCGCTTTATCCGGGTGCCATGGCCCAGACCATAGAGCAAGAAGTGCGCGCTTATCTGGCACGGCAGCTTCGTTTTGAGCAGTCGAATGAAAAAGCACTTTATGCCTTTAATTTTGGGAAGGAAACCGAAAAATTCAACGCGCTTTTTCATGGCATTCGCTTGTTTCTTTGGGCTGTTGGTGTGTGTTTGTTACTCAGTGGTGTGGTGGGTGTCGGCAATATGATGCTAGTACAGGTCAAAGATAGAACGCAAGAAATCGGCATTAGGAGAGTATTGGGAGCTAGCGCCAGAGAAATTCTGGTCATGATTTTATCGGAATCAATTTTCATTAGCTTGACTGCGGGTATTGTAGGGATGGTGGCGGGTGTGGGGGCTATTTATTTATTGAACAGGGTACTAGACTATATGGATCCAACTCAGAGTTTACTCATGGCACACCTAGTGTTTAAGTTGTCCTCAGCCGTAGTAGCCTTACTGCTCTTGATTATTGCAGGTGCTGTTGCTGGGATCATGCCCGCCAAAAGAGCGATCAATATATTGCCCATCAACGCACTAAATACAGAATAACACTATGCGCCGTAGCACCAAAATACTTATCGGAGTTTTCCTATTAGTGAGTGGCACAGGTATAGCTGCTTGGTTGCTGCAAGCTAGTAAGCGGTCAGGGCTATCCGCTGCTATCAAAACCGCAGTACCTGTTAGGACGGATATTGTCGATAAAAGAGTTATCTCAGGCAATATAATGCCTTGCAAAGAGGTTGTACTCACCACTGAGGTATCGGGTACGATCGACAAGCTTTTCGTCTCAATAGGAGATCGGGTAAGCAAAGGACAGGCAATCGCACGCGTTAAGGTACTCCCTAAATCCAGTGATATCGAAAGAGCTAAAAAGGAGCTACACATTGCCCAAATCACACAGAAAGAAGCGAAAGAAAAATATCGAAGAAGCAAACAGTTGTTTGAGAAACAGTTGTTGTCTCCAGAGCAATATGAAGCAGCTGTTAGAGCCTGGGAGGTAGCATTTGCAGAAGCTGATTATGCTCAAAAGGCACTTGATTTTGTGCTCGAAGGTTACATTAGGGGTGCCCAAGGCGCCTCTAATGTGATTAAATCTACTATAACAGGTGTCGTGTCAGAGCTGCCCTATCAAGAAGGTAGTGCAGTGGTAGAGCGTGCTAACTTTAAGGAAGGAAGTCCTATTGCTACTATCGCCGACACGAGTGTCATACTTTTTCAGGGAAAAGTAGGGGAGATGGATGTGGTCCATTTGTATCAAGGCATGCAATTTGAAGTGTCTTTGATGGCGATGAAGGGGAAAAAATTCCCAACAACCTTGACGAAGATTTCACCTAAAGCGCTAGGATCTAGGGGTGAGGGAAGTATAAAGTTTGCCGTTGAGGGTACCGTACAATTGGATCATCAGGACAGAGCAAATATCAGGGCTGGTTACACAGCCACGGCAGACATCATCCTTGCCAAGGTGTCCAACGTGCTTGCTGTTGAAGAGGCGTGGGTGCATCAAGAAAATGTAAGCGTGCAGGTGCCTATGACTTCAGAAGTGGCCCAAGGAGATAGTACCTTTTTCGTGTGGGCACACGAGAATAATAAGAAAGTAAAAAAATATGTTGAGCTAGGTACCTCCGACGGTATCTATGTAGAGGTCAAAAAGGGATTAACGGCCAACGATAAGATAATTACTGTAGATGATTCGTATTGAGCACCTTTCTAAGTACTATCGGCTTGGAGATAGGCAAATACAAGTTCTCAAGCATATCAACCTGCACGTACAGCCGGGGGAGTTGGTAGCACTCATGGGGCAGTCTGGAGCTGGTAAGTCAACGTTGTTAAACATCATAGGTATTCTAGACACCTATAATGAGGGTAGCTATTACCTACAAAATAATTTGATTCAGGGGTCTACAGAAAGAGAAAATGCACAACACAGAAACCAACTCATCGGTTTTGTCTTCCAGCGCTTCTACCTTATTCCCTCCAAAACAGCGCTTTACAACGTAGCACTTCCATTGTACTATCGGGGTGTCAGTAAGCAGAAGCGGCTTGAAAAAGCGCTGATCATGCTCGAACGTGTAGGATTACAAGACTATCAAACACACCTTCCTAACGAGCTTTCAGGAGGTCAACAGCAACGTGTGGCCATTGCTAGGGCGTTGATTACAGATCCTCCTTTGATTCTGGCCGATGAACCCACGGGCGCTTTAGACAGTCAAACATCCCGAGAAATTATGCTACTACTCAAAGATTTACATCAAGCAGGCAAGACCATTGTCGTGGTGACGCACGATGCTGAAGTAACGGCACTTTGTAGTAGAACCGTAGTCATGCGAGATGGACGTATTCTTGAATGATGGACTTCAAGTTCTTTGCTTGATGTAATCCTTACTGATGCCACTAGCAATGGCATTACTGTGCTTCTCTCCCCAATTATAGTGCTTGGGTTCTCTACGCTGCAGCTTCGATTTTTGGTCGACGCCATTGTCCTAAACTGCTGATCACCTTATTTCAAGCAACGTGAGCTTTTTAGGGGATGCTTCTTTGCAGTATTGCTGGGTTTGAGAGACTCCTTTGAGTTTCTATTACTTCAACAATTTTGCCGGCTAAAACTAGACCTATGGGTCCTATTAGTATCTTTGGTTATGCTAATAAACCGGCTGCTAGTGTTATCTGCTTTGAGCACGAGCGCAAATATATTGGCATGCACACTAGAGTATTATCTCCATAAACAGTCGATAGATCTACAGAGCTTTTAAAATATTTACTGTGAATATGTACGACCATCTCAAAGATACAATAAAGGGGATGGCAAAGGCGCAGCATGCTACACTCATTAATATCAGGAGGCACCTCCACATGCATCCGGAACTTTCTTTCCATGAGTTTAAGACGGCCAAGTTCATCGCCCAAACTCTGAACGCACACAATATTGATTGTCAAGAGGGAGTTGCTAAGACAGGCTTGGTAGCTCTGATTAAAGGAAGAAATCCAGATAAAGCCACGGTAGCATTGAGAGCAGACATAGATGCACTGCCCATTGATGAGGCCAATAACGTACCCTACAAGTCACAAAACGTAGGGGTGATGCATGCGTGTGGCCACGATGTGCACACTGCTTCTCTGATTGGGGTTGCGCAGCTATTGGAGGGTCTTAAGGAAGCATTTGAAGGAACAGTTAAGCTCATTTTTCAACCAGCAGAAGAAAAAAATCCAGGGGGAGCCCTCTCCATGATTCAAGAAGGCGTACTGGAGTGTCCTAGGCCTATGAGTATCATGGGACAGCATGTAGATCCTAGTATTCCTGTGGGTCAGGTGGGTTTTGTGCAAGGTACCATGCTGGGCAGTTCAGATGAGATTTACATGACTGTCAAGGGAAAAGAAGGGCATGCTGCTTCTCCGCAACATGCTGTAGACCCCATCCTCATTGCCTCCCATATTATTGTGGCACTACAGCAGCTCGTTAGCAGATCCTGCAATCCTACGGTTCCCTCTGTGCTTTCCCTCTGTCAAATAAGTGCTGGTGCAACCACCAACTTTATTCCAGAAACAGTAAAAATAGCCGGTACATTCCGTACTGTAGATGAACGATGGCGTGAAGAAGCACATCAGAAGATGATCAAGATAGCTTGCGGAGTAGCTGATGCGATGGGAGGTCGCTGCGAACTAGAGATTAACCGAGGCTATCCTTGCCTAAGCAACGACTCAGCATTGACGCAAAGAAATATAGAAGCCGCAAGAGCCTTTTTAGGCACTGCCCAAGTAGTCGATGTTGAACTGCGTATGTGGGCCGAAGATTTTGCATACTATGCTCAAAAGGTACCTGCTTGTTTTTATTACCTTGGTGTGCGAAATAATGAACAGGGCGTGAACGCTCACATACACACCCCTACCTTTAATGTGGACGAAGCAGCCCTAGAATTAGGCTCAGGACTCATGGCGTGGTTGGCATTAAAGGAATTGGGGGTGCGTAGACGTATTAGCAACCAGTAGGGCTAAAATTTTATACAAGTAATGAGTGCGCAGGAAGCAATCTGGTTGGCCGGGCGTGCCTGTAACAGCGATCGAACGAGTACGAAACTACGTATATATCGTTGAAAATTAGACACCTAGGAGCTGCTTCACCAGATGCTTAGGGATAATTCGAAGTGTACTCACACCTACAAGAATTTCCCTCATTCTCTAATCTCAACTTAGTGCAGGGTGATTTCCTGGTGGGTGGCACCCCTCCTGAGTGATTTCAACGAGCTAGGTATGGGTTAAAATGCCAAGAAACTGTATGGTTCATATTTGATTGTAATCGCTTTCGATTTAACTCGCGGGCTGACTATTTTGCCCGTTGGTACGACTACTGCGGTTCTTTGTCTCACCATTGAATCCGAAAATCTTCTGACACTCGTTGCCTGTTTATCAGCTTTTATCTGACAGGCTTAAAGGTAGAGATGGAGCTGGCTTCTTGGCTGTTGTGCAGATCATCCTGCATTACAGATAGTATGAAGTGATGATGTCAGTCCCCCCGCTCCATGACACGGCAAAGGATGTCCATATACTGATAAGAAGCATAAAAAACCGCTCTGCACTAAGAGGCTGCCGGCATAGTAGACAGGGTGACTGAATATGAAAAGTAAAAAAGTTGTGTAGGATCAAACTCTTTATAGAGAAGAATAGCCTGATACTGTTAGCATCGGGAGTCGATCAATTTATGTATGTAAAACCAAGCGATAGGCTGTATGACTACCCAGACCAAGAGTTCACAGAGATAAAGCGCAGTACGGCTGAGGAGATGCTACTTCTTTTCGTGTCTATCGCCAACAAGTATTCGGGGTCTGTATAAAATGGTTAAAAACCTTTAAGAGGGTAGCGTAGCCGTTTTAATCAGCAAACAAAACAGTATGTCGCCTTTTTACTAGTGGCTGTAGTATTGATCCACTGGCTACGATTGTTTTTGACCTCACTACAAACGCAATTGCTGGATAGTTACACGCTCTTCTTGGCTTAAAATACGTAAATTGCGCCCTGCCCACTACCAAAAAAACAAGTATGGCCACAGAAGCACAAGGAGGTGTCATCCCTATCAATATAGAGGATGAGATGAGGGGAGCCTACATCGACTACTCGATGTCGGTCATTATTGCCAGAGCGTTGCCCGATGTACGTGATGGCCTCAAACCTGTGCACAGAAGGGTTTTGTATGGCATGCACGACCTAGGGCTGAGTGCTAACAAACCTTTTAAGAAAGCAGCCAGAATTGTGGGTGAAGTGTTGGGTAAATACCACCCTCATGGAGATAGTTCTGTCTACGATGCTATGGTCAGGATGGCACAAGAGTGGTCGTTGCGTTACCCATTAGTTGGAGGCCAGGGCAACTTTGGTTCTATAGATGGGGATGCGCCGGCAGCTATGCGTTATACAGAGGTACGTCTGGCACGCCCGGCCGAAGAGTTACTGATGGATCTTGGTAAGGACACGGTCGACTTCCGTCCTAACTTTGACGATTCATTGCAAGAACCCGTAGTCTTGCCTGCTAGGCTTCCTAATCTGCTCATCAATGGCTCTTCGGGCATTGCCGTAGGGATGGCTACCAACATGCCTCCGCACAATCTCAAGGAAGTTGTTAGCGGTGTCATCGCTTACATTGATGACAACAATATTACTGTCGAGGGGCTGATGCAGCACATCACAGGACCTGACTTCCCTACTGGTGGCATTATCTATGGCTATCGAGGGATCAAAGAAGCCTATGAGACGGGTAGGGGTAGGGTGGTGGTGAGAGCTCAGGCAGATATAGAAACAACCGCTTCAGGCAAGCAACAAATCGTTGTGACCTCCATTCCCTATATGGTCAATAAGTCGGTAATGATTGAGAAGACTGCCCAACTCATTAATGACAAGAAGATAGAAGGTATTTCAGATATCAGAGATGAGTCAGATAAAGATGGATTGCGTGTGGTATACGAACTGAAAAGGGATGCACTGGCTAATGTGGTACTTAATAATTTATACCAACAGACTGCGTTGCAGACTTCTTTTGGAGTGAACAATGTTGCACTGGTAGCAGGTAGGCCACAGCTCCTCAATCTCAAGGAGCTCATCCAGCATTTTGTAGCGCATCGGCATGAGGTGCTTACCCGGAAAACACAGTATGAGCTCAACCAAGCAGAGAAAAGGTTGCACATCTTGGCAGGATACTTGATCGCGCTGGATAACTTAGATCATATTATTGCACTGATTCGCTCTTCGGAAGACCCTGAAAAAGCCAAAGAAGGTCTAATACAGGGTTATGGCCTCAGTGAAATACAAGCGAGAGCTATTCTGGACATGCGCCTACAGCGTCTCACCGGCCTGGAGCGAGATAAGATTGCTGGCGAGCACGAGCGAGTACAGCAGCTTATTCAACAGTTTCAAGCCATTTTGGCTGATAGGGCACTGCGCATGCAGCTGATCAAAGAGGAGCTAGAAAATACGAGAGAGCTTTATGGCGATGACCGCAGAACGACCATTGAGCACGACGTTAATGAACTCACCATCGAAGACATGATGCCTGATGAGGAGATGGTCATTACTATTTCTAACGAGGGATACATCAAAAGGACACCACTAGCAGACTACAAAACACAAGGGAGAGGAGGTGTAGGGGCACGTGGTGCTGCGACCAAGCAGGACGATTTTACCGCGCATTTATTTGTAGCCTCTTTGCATAATTACCTACTTATCTTCACAGCGTTTGGACAGGTGTATTGGAAGAAGGTCTATACAATTCCAGAAGGTAGTAAAACGGCCAAAGGCCGGGCTATTCAGAACCTGATTAACATAGCGTCAGGTGATCAGGTGAAGAGCATCATAAAAGTCAGGAGCCTAGAGGACACGGATTATGTGGAAAATCACTATGTGACCATGTGTACCGAGCAAGGCACTATCAAAAAAACCCCCCTGGCTGCTTATGCCAGGCCACGTGTCAATGGTATCCATGCTATCCATATCAATGACGGAGATCAACTACTCGAGGCAAAGCTCACCGATGGCAATAGTCATATTATTATGGCCCTGAAATCAGGTAGGGCCATTCGCTTTCATGAGCAGGATGTGCGGCCCATGGGTAGGGTAGCTACCGGTGTGAGGGGTGTTACGCTAGCTAGTGAAGACGATCGGGTGGTAGGATTGGTAAGCATCCATCAGGACCAGGATGATCTGTTGGTAGTATCTGAGAAAGGCTTTGGCAAGCGTTCTTCCGTAGAAGACTATCGCATTACCAAACGAGGAGGTAAAGGTATAAAAACACTGCAAGTCACAGAAAAAACAGGCGCGTTGGTGGACATCAAGGCAGTGAAAGATACAGACGAGCTTATGATTATTAACCAGTCAGGGATTACTATTCGAATCGCTGTAGCAACCTTGCGTGTGATGGGCCGGGCTACACAGGGAGTACGCTTGATTCGTTTGGAGAAAGGAGACATAATTTCCTCGGTGGCCAAAGTAGAGGCCAGTGATCTTACTACCTGATTAGGTATGCTATTGACTTCTTATGTACTGCCATTGCTCTTTACTTCCTTTACCTAGTACTTCGCACTGGCTGTACCACTTTTCTAGTTTCTTATTACTATCATGTGTTTGGGGGGCAAGAGGCTCTTTTGAGTACTTTCTCTCTGTTTTTGTTACGCTTTCGACATGATGCTCCCCAGGAGTCTGTACAAGTTACAAGTGATAGCCTCTAGAACATGCTGACCATGGGACTTAGCCATGCCTACATACCTAGTACCCAACCAAGCGCTTTATACTTCCGAACACCCGCTCTATTCTATAGCAACTACGACCCATCAGCCGGTTGCATCGCTTTGCTCAGACAGACAGGAGCCTTGTGTTGGATACCGCTTCGTCAACTTCTTTGGCGTCATAGTTGATCCGTTTTTGGCTGAACCATCCTCTGTCCACTAGGATCCGGCTACCTGCAGGGAGTATTACTCGATCAAGACTGGATGCCATATACTGCCCATCATGGACGTTGGTAGCAGTGGTGTGTACTGCTAGGACAAGCCTGTCTCTTCGGCTGCCAAGTAATGACGCTTGTGGCCATACTGCAGCTTACCTCCCTTTTTGGCTCAACCAGCTTCTCGATCTATGCCAGGCTTCACTTCTTTGGTGGGAGGGGTCTTGGGGTGCTCTGGAAACATATAAGGGGACTTTCCCTGAGCTTTACTAGCCGTAGGCGTGATAGCAGCATCGATCATGCCGCCGCCTTGCTGTATGTAAACGCTTCGCTGCACAAGTCGTCCGTTGCGTTGAAACAGCACAACCTGTGTATGACTCTTCTCTCGGATAGCTCGCTTCTAGAATGGCTGAGCATGTGCTATAGTCAAGTACGGTGTTTTTCCACGCGTAAACCACAAAAGGCACTCGCAGACCAGGTATCATGGACCCATGTCAGAGAGATATTACCAGGTCTGTAGCAGTATCATCCTGAGTAGTGCCAAGAATTATAGGCACGCCTAAGCAAAAAAATAGAACGCCTTCTCCGTGGGTATCAACTTTAGAACCGTGCGTGCCGCTTCTTGGGAGAGTACTATTCCCAACAACACGTACAGACTGTAGACAGTCGTCTAAACACTGATATTGTAGTCTCTCAACGCATCGTTGAGAGAAACTTTGCGTTCAGTCTTATCCGTTCTTTGACCGATAATCAAGGCACATGGTACATGGTATTGGCCTGCAGGAAACTGTTTGGGTAAAGTACCTGGTATTACTAAGGACCTTTCGGGTATGTAGCCTCGATATTCTTTAGGGTTATCTTTTTGAGTGACATCGATAATTTTTGTGCTGGCTGTTAGGGTTACGTTGGCTCCAATCACTGCTTCTCGCTGCACATGAATACCCTCCACAATCGAACATCTAGAACCAATAAATACACCATCTTCAATGATGACGGGGGTTGCCTGAACAGGCTCCAGAACACCCCCGATAGTGGTGCCTGCACTGACGTGGATATGTTTGCCTAGCTGGGCACAACTGCCTACTACAGCGCCTATATCTACCATCGTTCCTTCATCGATGTAGGCTCCGATATTGACATAAGAAGCCATAAGTACGACGCCACGCTGCAGAAAAGAGCCATACCTGGCCACTGCGGGAGGTACTACCCGCACATTCAACTCTTTAAAGTTTTGCTTTAAAGGAATCTTATCATAAAAAACTAGTGGGCCTGCCGTTTGCACTTCCATATTTCGAATCAGAAAGTAGAGAAGCACTGCTTTCTTGGCCCAGTCATTGACTTGCCAACCTACTTTGCTGGGTATGGCCACCCTTTGCTTACCCTGATCTAACGCATCAATGACTGACTCAACGGCTGCTTGTACTTCTTTCTTTTGCAGGATCGCCCTGTCTTCCCAAGCCTCTTCAATCATTTTGATGCGTGATTTCATTCGTGCAATACTTTAAGGTCAAGGCAGCAATTTCGCTAATTACCAACAGGTTAACAACTGCAAAAAGGCTAATGCTTCATCAGGAATTTTTCTATGCGCCTTCTTAAGTCAGTTTCCTAGCTCGCTTTTAGGTCCCTTTTTGTCTCTTTCCTAGGATAGTTACATATCAGGGTGGATATCGCCTAAAAAGCGACTTTTCAGCTCTTTTCCAAGAGACATCGTATGACTGATAACCACCATTATTAATGGTCTAAAAGCGTTAATTAGTATCAACTAAAACATTAAACATTATATCCTATGTAATTGATAAAGAAATAGTTATAAGAATTTTACAAATAATATTTGGTGTGTACGTATACGAATAGGCTCGACCATGTTATCGAGTGATGCACCTTTGTCATCGTCTTTTGTATGACCACGAGTGTAATAACCAAGATGACAGATTGCCCCATCTATTTTTAGGTAGACTAAAATTTATTTTTAAGTAGACTTAAAAACAGATACCTTTCGGATCTCGTAAATAAGAATACGGCCAATGCACGTCAGCTACACAGAAGAGGATTATCTCAAAGTCATCTACCAGTATGTTGCAAGCGGAACAAAGGCAATGCCTACCAATGCCATTGCGGACGCTCTAAACACTAGTGCGGCGGCAGTGACGGATATGTTGCAGAAGCTACACGAAAAAGAGCTCGTGGTCTATCAAAAATATCGAGGTGTTCATATTTCAGAAAAGGGTAAAGTCCACGCGCTGCAGGTTATTCGTAAACATCTGTTGTGGGAAGTATTTCTTGTAGAAAAGCTCAAATTTGGCTGGGAAGAAGTACATGCTGTTGCAGAACAGCTCGAACACGTACAATCTTCTTTGCTCATACAGCGGCTCGATGACTTTTTAGGTAATCCACCGTACAGTCCCCATGGAGAATCTATTCCCGATGCCCATGGAGCTTGTGCTCACAAGGTCAAGAGTGTGCTGACAGATGTGGAAACAGGTAGTGGTGGCATTGTCCTCGCTGTTCAAGATAGTACACCCCAGTTTCTCCAATACCTTAGCAAGCGGGGTATCTACCTAGGGGCCAAAATCAGTGTGATTGAGAAAATTGCCTTTGACCAATCCATGGACATCAGTGTGGATCATCTGCCCAAGGTTAATGTATCTCAGAAAGTCAGTGACAACATTTTAATCACTTATTAAAACTTCCACAGAAAACCATGAAAATTGTAACTCTCTCTTTGCGTAGAATCTTTAATAATAGATGTCACCATATAATGCTGATTGTCTGTTATTGTTGGATGGGTTGTGATCATGATCCAAAGAGTCGATTCACAGTAGTAGCTACTACTGGTTTTATTGGAGATGCAGCGAGAAATATTGTCCAAGACCATGCAGAAGTGATTACCCTAATGGGAGCCGGAGTAGACCCACATGCATATAAAGCGACGCAGCGGGATGTAAAGTACCTACTCAGTGCAGATATCATTTTTTACAATGGATTTCACCTAGAGGGGAAAATGGCTGATATCCTACATAAGCTTAGCAAAAAAAAGCCAGTGTATGCAGCAGGCGAGGCCGTAGCGCCTGCTCAGCAACTGGTGGATCCTGATTTTTCTATAGGCATAGACCCTCACATCTGGTTTGATGTGTGTTTGTGGAAACAGGTTGTGAGGCACATGAGCAATCAGCTGCAAGCTGCAGATCCTCAAGCAGCTGCTCACTACAGAAAAAATACGGATCGCTACCTGCACGAACTAGACGAACTGCATCAAGAGACCCTGCGTGCTATTCAACAAATAGCGCATACACAACGTGTGCTCATTACAGCTCATGATGCTTTTGGGTACTTTGGTCGCGCTTATGGTATGGAAGTACGGGGGTTGCAGGGTATTTCTACCGTATCAGAGTGTGGTCTTAAAGATGTGACCGATTTGGTCAAATTTATCATTCAAAGGAATGTTAAAGCTATCTTCTTGGAAACCTCTGTGCCAGAGAGACCGTTGCAAGCGGTAGTAGAAGGCTGTAAAAAACGTGGTCACCAAGTAGCTGTGGGGGGGTATTTGTACTCTGATGCACTAGGCCAGGCAGGCACACCCGAAGGAAGCTACTGCGGAATGTTCCGATTCAATGTACAAACCATCGTTAACGCATTGAAATAATGATTCAGCGAACCGACAACCCTGTTGTGGAAATACACGACTTAACAGTCTCTTACTACAAAAAACCGGTGTTATGGGACATTAATCTCTGTTTGCCTCAGGGCAAAGTCATTGGCATCATTGGGCCTAACGGGGCTGGCAAGTCTACTTTGCTTAAAGCCATCATGGGGCTGGTGATACCAGACAATGGCTACATCAAGTTATTTGGAAAATCACTTGATGAGGTGAGAAAGCAAGTCAGCTATGTACCTCAAAAAGAGTCCGTAGACTGGGACTTCCCTGCCTCAGTGCTTGATGTGGTTGTGATGGGGCGGTATGCCCAACTAGGTCTCTTTCAACGACCTAAGAAATTGGATCAAGAGAAGGCTTTGGAATGCCTCAATAAAGTGAGTATGGCGCCCTTAGCTCATCGGCAGATAGCCCAGTTGTCAGGTGGCCAGCAGCAACGGGTGTTTTTGGCCAGAGCGCTGGCGCAGGAAGCCCAACTGTATTTGATGGATGAGCCCTTTGTAGGAGTCGATGTAGCTACAGAAAAGATGATCATTGACTTGCTACAAACTATGGCACGAGAAGGTAAAACCATCATCGTCGTGCACCATGATCTCCAATCTGCTGCACACTACTTTGATTGGAGTATGCTCTTAAACATGCGTACGGTAGCTGTTGGTCCTACCCAGGATGTATTGACACCTGCCTTGCTCCAAGAGACTTACGGAGGAAAACTGACTATCCTAAGTAAAATTAATGATCTACTGAAAGAACAGGAAGTCTCCCCTCGAGAGTTAACCTAGCTAGCCTATGCAACAAGCCCTTGCTGAGTTTTTTTCTTTCTCAGATCCCAACATCAGGTACGTGTTGTTGGGCACTTTGTTGCTCACGGGAAGCGCTGCCATGATAGGCTCCTTTGCTTTACTCAGAAAAAAAGTGCTCGTAGGCGATGCTGTTGCACACGCCGTGTTGCCTGGTGTGTGCTTGGCCTTTATTATAACAGGTACTAAACACCCCGTACCCCTGTCATTGGGCGCATCTATAACGGGTTGGTTGGCTCTGGTATCGATCGATCAGATCACAAATCGGTCTAAAATCAAAGAAGACACTGCCATTGCCTTAGTGCTCTCTGTCACTTTTGGGCTGGGTATCTTGCTCCTGACCGCCATCCAACATACAGGAAACGCAGAGCAAGTAGGATTGAGTAATTTCTTATTTGGCAAAGCAGCCGCACTAGTCAGTGATGACTTAAAGACCCTAGCACTACTTGGTCTCATGCTAATCATCATTGTCTTGCTCTTTTTCAAAGAATTTACATTGGTGGCTTTTGACAAAGCTTTTGCCCAGGCCAGTGGCTTGCCCGTTCGACGTCTTGAGCTACTACTCACCAGTCTTACGGTGCTGGCTATTGTGGTAGGCATTCGTGCTGTAGGCATCTTGCTCATGGCTGTCATGCTCATTACTCCGCCGGCTGCAGCACGCTTCTGGACCAACCACCTTCCTACGATGGTACTCTTAGCCGCTGTATTAGGCATGATTGCTGGGTTGGCAGGTTCTTTTGTTTCTTACATAGCCCCAGCGATGCCCACAGGTCCTTGGATTGTCATGACTATTTCTGTAGTTGCTTATGGGTCGTTTCTTCTGGCTCCCCGCAGAGGCTTACTTGCGCGAAGGATACGGCAACGTAAACACCAAAAAAAGACTTTGACTGAGAACATCCTTAAGCTTTTTTATGAGCTTGGCGTAACGGAGGGGAGTGTAGGCACAAAAAGAACACTTTACGACCTCCTGAAAAGCAGAAGTATGCCCACCAGCAGGCTTGTGGCGGGGCTCAAGCGCTTACAAAAACACAAGATGCTGCAACAGGAGGGCCTAGGGTGGCGCTTAACTGCCGCAGGTAGCCGAAAAGGTAAAGAAATAAGCCAACGCCACCACCTTTGGAAGCTGTATTTGACGCAACATCTAAAAACAGAAGCTGACCACACACACGAAGATGCAGAGTCTATCGAACACATCATCACTCCTGAATTAGCAGAAGAGTTACGTGGTCTTGTGAAGTTGCCTGTAACAGGAAAATCAACCACACAGCATACACATTGGACCTTCGAGGGTGCTGGCCAAGGACAACCGGTAAAAACTCCTGCGGGGGAATAGCTGTTAGATTTTTCGATCGATCAAGCTAAACGTGTAAATCCGTCTGGGTCCTAGGTGAGCTCAGCAAGGAGCTGCCGAAGATTGATGCTACAGGACAATGGATACAAAAAGTACTGTGTATGTCTGCTGATTGTGGTGGTACCTCTTTGAAGTACTTTTTAAGGTGGGAATGGCTTCAACGCTGAGGCACGGAGCCTACGCTCAACAAGTTGTGTTTATTCACTACCAAACCCCTTGCGCTGGGTACTTGCCTACTTTGTGCTTATAAAAGGCCTGTATTTGCTTGAGGTCATGATCGTAGTGACCTGTGGGGTAGAGCATAGGTCCAAAGCCAATGTGCTTCTGTTTATAATCTATGTAGCTAAGTATGAGGGGTACGTTAGCCTGTGAAGCTATATAATAGAAGCCTCGTCTCCACCGTTTGACACGACTTCTGGTTCCTTCTGGTGCAATAATCAGCATCAAAGAATCTTGCTGCTGAAGCATAGTAGTCATGATTTGAACCATACCAGTTTCTCCGGTGGAGTCATTTTTCTTTTTTCTGTCAATAGAAATAGCTCCCATCCACTTAAGTATTGGGCCCGCAGGAAAAAACATCGCCTCCTTTTTGATGGCAAATTTGATAGGCAACTGTTTGACAAAACAGAATAGCAGCCCATAAAAGCCGTCCCAATTACTAGTATGAGGAGCCACTACAAGCACTGCTTTCTTAATGTTTTTCGGAATGTCTCCCATAAGCTTCCAGCCAAGGAGCCGAAAAAGTTGTAAAGAAAGCCAACGCAGCACTTTCATGGTTAGTCGATCAAATAAACATTACGAAAAGTATACTCACCCCGAGCTTGCCAATGTTAGTAAAAAATGAGTTTTAAATAAATATTTCTCATCCAGAGGCTATGGGCGGGCACCATTTGGTCCACCGAAACGGGAAAATATCACCTTTTACTATCTCTGTACTTAGGTTGAGGTATGTCTTTTCCTTGATCTTGGGGGTAGTGAGCAACTGCTTCAGCAGGACCTTTCTATGTGAGCCAATAACTAGTAAACACTTTGCCCATAGGCCTACATCCCTTTGTAAGTTGATGCAGACTACCCTAATTTCGCCCTGTAGATAAAAATCAAATAATAGATAATGCAGCAATTGCGCGAACAGGCTAGGGCCTCGTGGCTAGCCAAGATGGCACTGGCGCATGTGGGTGAGGCGCATTGGCAACTGAGTCCGGCTGCGTTGATAGAAAAAGCAATCCAATGTGGGGAGGGTGTACTTTCAGAAGAAGGAGCCCTTGTCTGTGATACGGGGAAGTTTACAGGACGGTCTCCGCGCGACAAATTTGTTGTTCAAGACGACGAAACACGTGATTCTATCTGGTGGGGGCCTGTCAATATTCCAATGCATCCAGGACGGTTCGACGGCATTTATCAAAAAATGACCCAGTTTCTTAAGGGGAAAAAGGTCTACATCCGTGATGCCTTCGCCGGTGCCCTACCGGCTTACCGCTTACCCATACGAGTAGTTAACACCGTAGCTTGGCATAATCTGTTTTGCTATAACCAACGCAAGGCGGTTGGTCGGTTGGTGGGT
>JALOLY010000016.1 GCA_025455725.1 Amoebophilaceae bacterium
CTTAGCATTCTTCAAACATTTTATAGCAACGGCACGCAATGTTGATGGTTTGAATATTGCGTTTTTTTTTCAAGATTAGCGCCCAGGCAAGGAAATAGAAAACAAAGAGGGGGCAAAGCCCCCTCTTTGTTTATTACTCTGGCTACAATAAAAGTTTTATGGAAGTAACAATGGACAGTAAAAAACTAATTGAGTTGTTCGCAGATTTTGCACGATCTAAAAACATCGATCGCCCTACTGTGATTAGGATTTTGGAGGATGTCTTTAGGGCCATGATCCGAAAAAAGTTTGAAATAGACGACAACTTTGACATTATCATTAATCTAGATGAAGGGGATTTACAGATATGGCGTTCCAGGGAGATTGTTGATGATGACTCTGAAGATATCTGGGATAATGATAAAATAAGTCTCTCTGAGGCGCGGAAGTTGGAGCAGGACTTTGAGATTGGCGAGGAGGTGGCAGAGGAAATTGAATTTGGCAGTTTTGGGCGTAGGGCAATTATGGTTGCTAAGCATGCGTTGTTTCAGAAGGTCAAGGATTTGGAAAAAGATGTGCTCTATAACAAATACGCACAATTGATCGGGGAGATGATCAGCGCGGAAGTGTACCAAGTATTGAATAGAGAGGTGATCCTGCTAGACGATGAAAAAAATGAACTGACATTGCCTAACTCGGAGCAGATCCCTAAGGACCGATTTAGGAAAGGAGCGCGTGTTCGTGCCATTGTTCACAAGGTAGAGCTGCAAGGAAGTATACCCAAGGTCATTCTTTCAAGAAATTCTTCTGTGTTGTTAGAACGGTTGTTTGAAAATGAAGTACCTGAGATTGCTGAGGGGTTGATTACCATTAAAAAAATAGTACGTGAGCCTGGAGAGAGAGCCAAGGTAGCAGTGGAGTCTTGTGATGACCGCGTCGATCCAGTAGGTGCTTGTGTAGGCATGAAGGGGGCCAGAATCCACAGCATTGTGAGAGAGCTGCAAGGTGAAAATATTGATGTAATCAATTACACCGATAACCTAGATTTGTACATCGCCAGGGCACTTAATCCTGCCAAACTAAGCAGTATACAGCATAAAGGGGACAGGATTGCCGTGTACCTCAAGCCAGAGCAGGTGGCGTTAGCCATTGGCAGAGGGGGGCAGAATATCAAACTGGCAAGTAGGTTGATTGGTAAAGAAATTGACGTCTACAGAGAGCTAAATGCACAGGAGGATGATGTGAGCATAGAGGAGTTTGCGGATGAGGTGGAAGGCTGGATCATTGCTGAGCTCAAAAAATTAGGACTTGACAGTGCTAAAAGTGTCTTGGCTATAACCAAGGAAGACCTTGAGCGAAGAACAGATTTAGAGAGAGAGAGTATCGATGCATTGTACAGCGTTTTAAGCCGAGAATTTGAAGATTAATGACAACAGGTAGACCCATGGCCGAAGGAAAAACGATGCGGCTGAGCCAAGCAGCAAGGAAGCTCAACGTAGGAACCAATACTATTGTGGCATTCCTCCTTGCAAAAGGCATTGAAATTGAAAACCAGCCTCATACAAAGATAACGCCAGACCAGTTCCACATGCTGGCCAAGGAGTTTGCTGGGGCTGCCACGGACAAGGCAGAGGCATCGGCAATAGCAATTGGGGAGAATTATGTAGATAACCGCATCCTTGTTTCAGATGACCCATCAAACCTTGCCTCCAAGAAGAAAAAAGTGGTTTTACGGCACGAGACCATCGTCCCCCAGCTACCCGGCATAACAGTGGTAGGTACAGCAGTACTCGAACAAGCAGGTAAGCCCCTGAAAGCCAACGAAACGCCGTCAGACCAGACATCTGAAGCAACCACAGAGGTCGCCTCAATGCCCCTGGTGGAAGCGTCAGCATCTCCTGTGGCAAGGATAACCGTGGCCAGACAAGAAAGCCTGAAAGGCTTGACAGTGTTGGGTAGCATGGATTTGCCTGGCCCCAGAGAGAAGAAATTCCACCAGGTGGCTTCTTCTGACACCGCACAAGAGCAAAAAAAGAGGCCCCGGAAAAGAATCGTGACGCCCAAATCAGAAGAGCGTAGGCCTCAGGGTAAAGTAATTCCTGCCAAGGAGAGTATCTCAGAAAAAGAGATTCAAGAGCAGATAAAAAACACACTAGCCAAACTTGGTAGAGGGGGGGTGCGAGATAACCGTACTAAATACAGAAGAGGCAAGCGGCTAGCTATGGCCGAAGCCCAGGAGGAGAGCTTATTACGGGTAAAAGAGGAAGCGAAAATCCTCAGAGTAACGGAGTTTATCTCAGCCAACGACCTAGCGTCGTTTATGGGCGTTTCTGTTAATGAGGTCATAGCTATCTGCATGTCACTGGGTATGGCAGTCTCTATCAATCAACGATTGGATGCAGAATCTATCACCATCATTGCCGATGAATTTGGCTATCGTGTTGAGTTTACAGATTTGCAAGAAGAAACAGTAGAAGAAGAGGAAGAAGATCGTCCAGAAGATCTAGTGTCCAGGGCGCCTATTGTTACTGTTATGGGACATGTAGACCATGGCAAAACTTCTTTGCTCGATTATATCCGTAAGACTCAGATCACCAAAGGAGAAGCAGGCGGCATCACACAACATATTGGTGCTTACGATGTAGTGACAGAAAGTGGTGCGAGAGTTGCCTTTCTGGATACCCCTGGTCACGAAGCGTTTACTGCCATGCGCGCGCGGGGTGCTAAGATTACTGACATCGTCATTGTCGTAGTGGCTGCTGACGACAGGGTCATGCCTCAGACTAAAGAGGCTATTAATCACGCCCAAATAGCGGGTGTGCCCATTGTGGTAGCTATCAATAAAGTGGATAAGCCGGAGGCTAATCCAGATAGAATCAAAGAAGAACTTTCTGGCATCAATGTTTTGGTAGAAGAATGGGGAGGGAAATACCAAAGCCAAGATATTTCTGCCAAAACAGGTCAGGGCATTGAGGAACTCTTGGAAAAAGTATTACTTGAAGCTGAGTTGCTAGCACTACAAGCTAACCCCCATAAGAAGGCGCGCGGAACAGTACTAGAAGCTTCCTTAGACCAAGGAAAGGGATACGTGGCTACCCTCATGGTACAATCCGGCACGCTAAAGATGGGTGATGTGGTTCTGGCAGGGGCCTACTATGGCAAAGTCAAAGCTATGACTGACCACCGTGCCCGTCACGTTAAAAAAGCGATTCCCTCAACGTCTGTTCAAATATTGGGCCTCAATGGTCCACCACAAGCAGGAGATACGTTCCGGGTGATGGATTCTGACAGAGAGGCTCGTGAGGTAGCTATCTACAAGCAGCAAATCATGCGAGAACAGAGTTTGCGTGTCAAAACCCACATTACTCTGGATGAAATTGGTAGAAGGCTGGCTATTGGGAATTTTAGGGAATTAAATATTCTCCTCAAGGGTGATGTGGATGGTTCTGTAGAGGCGCTAGCTGATGCATTGTTAAAACTTTCTACTGAGGAAATCCAAGTAAACATTGTTTACAAGAGTGTAGGCGCTATCTCCGAGTCTGATGTTTTGTTGGCCTCTGCCACAGACGCTATTGTGATTGGCTTCCAAGTGAGGCCTTCTGCTAGCGTTCGTAAACTTGCTGAGAAAGAGGGTATCGAGATTCTTCTTTACTCTATCATTTACGATGCCATTAACCACGTGAAGGATGCTATGCAAGGCATGCTAGCGCCTTCAATAAAAGAGGTTATCACGGGCAATGCGACGGTAAGAGAGGTTTTCAGAATATCAAAAGTAGGTACTGTGGCGGGTTGTTATGTGACAGATGGATATATCAAAAAATCTAACCAAATACGCTTGATAAGGGATGGCATCGTTATCTACACGGGCCACATCAATCAACTCAAACGATTCAAAGAGGATGTCCGGGAAGTGAAAAGTGGCGTTGAGTGTGGTGCCAGCGTCAAAAATTTTAACGATATCAAGGTCAATGATATTATTGAAGGATTTGAAAAGCATGAGGTGGCGCGTACACTCTAGTACGTTATGTTCTGGAAATATGTGTATCCTAATCTTCTTGGTAGGATAGCGTACTCAACCTTTTGTATAGCCCTTCTTGTTGCATGAGTACTTCATGTGTACCATGCTCGACCACCTCTCCAACATCGATAACAAAGATCTCGTCTGCGTTTCGAATGGTACTCATCCGATGAGCAACAACCAGTAGGGTTTTGTTTTTCATGAGTCTGTCTACCGATTCCTGTATCAGCTTGGCTGAAGCACTATCGAGGGAAGAGGTAGCTTCATCTAAGATCAACACAGATGGCTTTCCCAGTACGGCGCGAGCAATGCCTAGCTGTTGTTGCTGACCGCTTGACAGTTTGCTACCCCCCGCCCCAATCACCGTCTGGTAGCCCTGGGGTAATGTGTTGATAAAGTCGTGCACATGTGCTATCTGGGCAGCTTCCACGACGGCTAGCTCCGAAGCTTCTGTCCTTCCTAGAGCAATGTTGTTAAACACAGTGTCTTGGAACAAGAGGGTCTCTTGTGTGACGGTGACCATGAGTTGTTGCAGTGATTGGACATCATAATCTTGTAGGGGGAGGCTATCGATTTGTATGACTCCCTGGTTTACCTCATAAAGCCTACTTAGCAGGTGAATGATGGTCGACTTACCACTCCCAGAAGGGCCTACCAGAGCAGTTTTTTTCCCTTGCGTTATCGTTAGGTTCAAGCGCTTGACACTAGGTTTGTGGTTATACGAAAAGTACACTTCTTTGAAGGCAATGGATTGCCTTAAAGACCTGATTGTACGTGCACCCTGCTTGTTAAAAATTGCTGGCTGGGTATCTGCCAGGGCAAAAACTTGCCTTCCTGCAGCAAGGCCACGCTGGATATTACTCAAGGATCTAGAAATAGCCTTGACAGGCACCAGTGCCTGGGAAAAAATGATGATATAGGTAATAAAAGTGCTTGCTGTAAATGGAGACTCGTTCGAAAAAACTATTTTCCCCCCGTAAATCAATAATAGCGCCATGACCAACACGCCCAGAAACTCAGATAATAAAGGCACTAGACTTTTTTTAAGTAAGGTAGAGAGATTGATTTTTGCATAAGTGTTGTTTTCCCGCTTAAATTTTTCCAAAACGTAGGAATGTATGGAAGAGGCTTTGATAATACGCATGCCTTCCACGACTTCTTCTACGATGCCCATCAGCCTGCCGAGTGATGCCTGCCCCTGAGCCGTCCGTCTGAGTAGACTTTTCACTACTGCGGTAATACCCCCTCCCACGATGGGTAGCGCGAGCAATGCTAACCACGTCAATTGGGGAGACATGTAACATAGAACCATGAAAAATCCAATGATTGTGGCCGGCTCTTTAAAAAAGAACCTAAACGTGTAGTTCATAGCATACTCCACTTCTTGTACATCACTCATTATTCTGGTCATGACGTACCCCTTATGTTGGTTGGTAAAATAGCCTATGTGTAGCTGTAAGGTCTTGTCAAAAAGCATTTTCCTTAGATTATGTATCACATTGATGCGTAGTTCTGTTGCCATAATCTCTGCTAAATACTTGAAAAGGTTGGCAATTAGCACAGAAATGACCATCATGATGCCAACAAAGTATAGGGCACTCATGCGGCCATGTGTAGTGACAATGGTGAAAAAATGATAGCTGAATAACTTTTTGAGGTATGTCAGATTTACGGAAAATTCGGGTCTAGAAGCGGCAGCCAGGGTATCACCAATATCGATTTGGCTAAATAGTACTTCTAACAACGGGATGAGTAGGCTTAGATTTACTAACCCAAAAAAAATGGCCAGCAGAGTGGCAAGAGCATAAAACAAAAACAGCCGCTTTATAGGGCCCGCATAAGATAGTATTCTTAGATAAGTCTTCATCGTGGCAGCGTCGAAATTGTGCTTATTAGGTTATTGTGCAATGTTGGCTTGGCAGGTTGCTAGCCTACAAATAAATCTGCGGCAATCTGGTCTACTAAAAGCTTTCCTTTGCGTGTCAGTAGTAGTTTTTGGCCGTGCATCACAGCTAGTTTAAGATCGATCAGGTGCTCAAGATACGGCCTTTTGGCATGTGCCAGCGCGTAACCATGCTTCTCTTGAAGCCATGCCATATCACAACCCCATTGGGTGCGCAGGCTGGTCATGAGATATTCATTGATGTGCTCTTTTGTCGTGAGTACTTCCATTGTACAAGGTACTATACCCTTGTTCAGGCTGTCTATATAGCGCTGATTGTGCGCTATGTTATACTGTCTGGTTCCTCCGTCGTAAGAATGTGCTCCGGGACCTAGGCCCAGATACTTACCTTTCTTCCAGTAGTTCGTGTTGTGTTGTGCATAGTACCCAGGCTGGCAGAAATTAGAGATTTCATAGTGCTCGTAATGATGCATTGCCAATGTTGCCGTCAATGTTTCAAATTGTCTAACGGCTGCATCTTCTTTTGCTGCTTGGAGCTTACCTCGCTCGTGCCAGCGCCCAAATGCTGTATTTTTCTCAATGGTCAGACAATAGGCCGCGATGTGTTCTGGCTGTAGCTGTAGTGCCGTGGACAAGTTAGCTTCCCACATGGCCTGACTTGTTCCTGGTATAGCATACATGAGATCGATATTCAAGTTATCAAATCCCGCCTTTCTAGCTATTCTAACGCTCTCTAAAGCATTTTTGCTATCATGGGCTCTGTTGAGATAACGCAGTACGCTATCCTGAAAGGCTTGTATCCCAATGCTCAATCGGTTGACGCCTATAGCCCTCAGCGCCTGTAATTTGGTAAGAGTAATGTCATCTGGATTGGCTTCCAGGGTGATCTCTGTAGTTTTGCTCAGCGAGAAATGTTGCGTAATGAGCACTAGCAATGTCTCTAACTCTACCGTGTCCAACAGTGAGGGCGTGCCGCCGCCCAGGTAGATACTCTCTACTTGTACCGTACCCATGTACGCTTTCCGCATGCGTAGCTCTTGGGCAATGGCTTGTAGCATCGGTTCTTTCAGGCGCGTACTGGTACTAAAGTGAAAGTCACAGTAGTGGCAAGATTGTTTGCAAAACGGAATATGGACGTATATACCAGCCATTTTCCCGATTAATTTACCCTAGGCTGTCGGGCGGTATTGCTTGCACCTCCGCTTCGGAAATTGGGGGAGTGTACCTGCCCAAGAAGTTATACCGATGGATGATTGTCTTGATCTAAGAGGCGTACACCCTTTTGGGGTCAAATTAGGAGCAAGGCGATTCATCAGCCCATGTAGCTTGTCAGGTGTATCATGAAAATCAGTATTCATGAAGGTGGAAAAACCTGCACGCAACCTCCCTAAGAGGGTACATAAGGGCAATATCTCTTCTTTTTCTGCCGTATACATGTTCATATCTTCCAGCGTGGCCGTTTCGTAGTCTTGAAGTTGCTTAATAGACCGTTTCTTCTGATCGTTGAGGCCTTCTTCTAAAAGATCATGACGTGCAGGCCTTATTAATGTAAAAAGGCCACCATGGCTTGCACTATTTATAACGTTTTTCAAAGTCATAGTCATAAAATGCAAATTTTCGGCGTAAACACGGGACTCTCAGCCACTATGTTTGAAAAGGGTATGTTGGATGTAACACAAGAGCTCCTCGCGACCTGTTTTGTCGCGCGAGGAGGTAACAAATATCCGTGGTAGCACTGCCCCAATATCGCTCAGCGCACTTTGCAGTGCAGTCAGTTTTTTTTCTACCTGATGCTTGGCACTTTTATCTGCTTTGGTGAGTAAGACAACAAAAGGTATATGACGTGTTCTTAGCCAGTCGATAAAAGCTAGGTCTAACTTTTGAGGTGGGTGTCTTGCATCTACTAGTACTAGCACCAAGCCGAGTTGTTTTCTGTGTAGCAAATAAGCTCTCACCATTTTTTTCCATTGGTGTCTTTTAGTACTACCTACTTGTGCCCAGCCATAACCCGGTAAATCGACGAGACACCAAGCATCGTTGACTAAAAAATGATTGATAAGCTGCGTCTTCCCGGGTTTTCTGGATATCTTGGCGATATGCTTGCGATCGAGCAGCATGTTGATCAATGAGGACTTACCTACATTGGACCTCCCCACGAGCGCCAGCTCAGGCTCCGGTGTTTGCGGACATTGCGCGTAAGCTGCGCTACTACCTGAGAACACAGCTGTTTTGATTTGCATAACACCTGCGTACAAAAACGCTCCATGTCCCTTATTGACTACCCAAGTCTACACCATGGTAGGCTTTTGTTTTGTTTTGAGAAAAACTCTCTACCAAAATGCCCCCTTTTTTCCGATTTAGAACATGGGCCAGCTGATCTAGGTTCTCAATCGGCTCCTTGTCAATAGCAGTGATGACATAGCCCTGCTGTAGTCCTGCCTGCTTCCACGGGCCCGATTTGAGTTCTTTGATGCGCACGCCGTTCATTAGGCCTAGTTCCTTCTGCGTAGTTTTGTCTACGTTTTCGAAGGTGGCACCTCCCATTTCCAACGCATCCTTCTTGCGTACTATCTGTACGCTCTCTTCCATGCGTTTGAGTGTCACGGTAACTGTCTTCTCTTTATCTTTTCTAAAAAACGTAATTCTTAATTTATCATTGGGCTTGTAGCGGGCAATTTGTTCATGTAGCTGGGAGGTGCTTTTGACCTCGTTGCCGTTGACTCCCACGATGACGTCTCCTGCCTGGATACCCGCTTCGGCGGCGGCGCTACTTCTCCTGACATCGGCCACGTAAACCCCGCTCAGTTTTTTCAGACCCTCTTTCTCTGCCAGATCAGCATTTACGTCCCTGATACTGATGCCTAGTATAGCCCGCTGTACTGTACCGTATTTTTGTAGGTCTTCGGTAACTTTCTTGACGATAGAAGAAGGGATAGCAAAAGAATACCCAGTAAAAGTACCAGTGCTAGAAGCAATGGCCGTGTTAATCCCTACGAGTTCGCCCTTCAAATTGACCAATGCCCCACCACTATTTCCTCGATTGACAGCAGCATCCGTTTGTATAAAGGCCTCGATACGCATCTGATTTTGCTCTCTCGGAATATCTATAGCGCGTGCTTTGGCGCTAACGATCCCTTTGGTAACGGTAGAAGTCAGGTTAAATGGATTGCCCACTGCCAGGATCCACTCTCCCACTTGGAGTGTATCAGAGTCGCCAAATTGAAGATAGGGAAGACTTTTTTCTTTGATTCTCAAAAGTGCTAGATCTGTATTGGGGTCTTGTCCTACCAATTGGGCGTTGTACTTGCGGTTGTCATCCAAGATTACCTCTATTTGATCTGCACCGTCTATAACGTGGTTGTTAGTGACAATATACCCGTCGGCAGTGATAATTACCCCTGAACCAGAAGCGTGTTGTGGCTGACTTTTGTACTCTCTAGGCCCTGAGTCAAGCCCTTCCCCAAAAAACTCTCTGAAGAACTGATCAAACGGGGTGTTAGTCCTGGGTGCCTGTATCACTTTGGCTTCGTAGCGGGCTTTGATGTGTACTACAGCGGGGGTAGCTATTCGGGCGGCGTGGATAAAATTAGGCTCCTCCGTGCGATTGGTAGCAGTAGTGAGATTGGTTAGATGTATAGTTTGCTGGCCTATACTGGGTTCGTAAGCAATGCCCGTCTTTCCCTGTTGCGGAGAAATTAGCTGGTAACCTCCCAGTGTTATGCTTCCTCCCAATAGCGCCGCGGCCGTAATGCTTGCTACAAATCTCTTTTTGGTCATCATCAACAGAATTAGTTAGGTGATACTCAACATGCTTTGCGTAGAGAACGTAAATTTAGCCAAACTAGCTAAAAAGTAATAGACTGCTCTAGCCGCAAGCATGGTCTGTATGTTATTTTAACATCTAGCGAATCGTGTATGCTTCATCTAAATCTAGGTATCTAGTAGGTGGTTGGATACCTGCTCTAAGTGCTGGATACCCCTCGGCGCTTCGTGATCTCAGGTTAGAGGCCTTTGTGTGGCATAGGTGCATCTGAATAAACGTCTTTACAGTCGATGAGAAAAGATGCCTTGCAATTATGTTGGCTCACCTCCTTTTTCGAGGAGACCTCAGGGTGGTGCGTGTCCATGAAGCAATGTGCCATAGCATCAGACTATTGAAACTGTACCGCAACCTGCAAAGCTACTACGCAAATGACGTAAAGGCCTAATTTATTTACCGGGACGCTACTTCAGCCTATCTGCGTGCTATCATAGCAATATACTCAAATATGCCCGCTGACTGTATGGTTGCCTTGCTTGGGTTTGTTGTGCTAACAAGGTCGTATATTACCTCATTTGCCACGATAGAAAATCGACGTTTACCCTTGCAAGGGTAAATGCACTCACTGTTTAACTTCTTGCCATGCGAAGCGAGCTTAAAGTTTATAACACCCTTACACGCCAGAAGGAAGGTTTCTTGCCGATGTGTCCTCCACGGGTGGGTATGTATGTTTGTGGCCCCACCGTCTATGGCAGGGCACACCTAGGGCATGCTCGTAGTGCCATCAACTTTGATGTTGTCTTCAGGTACTTGAAACATCTGGGCTACCAGGTACGCTACGTAAGGAACATTACGGATGTAGGGCATTTAGAAAGAGATGCTGACGAGGGAGCAGACAAAATAGCACAACAAGCGCGCATAGAGGCCCTAGAGCCTATGGAAGTGGTACAGCGCTATACCAACAGCTACCGCCAGGACATGACATTGTTGAATGTGCAATCTCCTAGTATTGAACCGTGTGCTAGTGGACACATCCCCGAGCAAGTTGCCATGATCGAACAGATCATGAGGGCGGGCTTTGGGTACGAATCCCATGGCTCTGTGTATTTTGATGTAGAAGCTTATCGTAAGGTTTACCATTACGGTAAACTTTCAGGTAGGGTCGTAGAAGAGCTAATAGCGGGTACGCGACTGCTCAGTGGGCAGCAAGAAAAACGAAATCAATTGGACTTTGCACTGTGGAAAAAAGCTACGCCAGCACATTTGATGCGTTGGCCGTCACCTTGGGGCGAAGGCTTCCCGGGCTGGCATATAGAGTGCTCGGCCATCGCTACCAAATATTTAGGGCCTCAATTTGATATACATGGCGGCGGTATGGACTTGCTTTTCCCGCACCACGAGTGTGAGTGCGCGCAGGCACAAGCTGCTTACCGTACAGAATTAGCCAAGTACTGGCTTCACAATAACTTGATTACTATTGATGGTCAGAAGATGGGAAAGTCGTTGGGAAACGCTATTACCCTGGAACAACTTTTTCATGGTACGCATCCCCTATTAGACCAGGCTCATAGCCCCATGACGTTACGTTTTTTTATATTGCAAGCCCACTATCGCAGTATGCTCAGCTTTTCTAATGAAGCATTGCGAGCGGCTCAAAGTGGCTATTTTAAACTGATGAACGGGCTGAAAGTGCTCAATGAACTGCCCTACACAGAAAGTAACGATGTCGGAATAGAGCAAACCATCGCTGCAAGGGTCGAACACGGTTGTACTCGCTGTTATGAGGCCATGAACGATGACTTTAACACAACTCAGATGATAGCAACGTTGTTCGATCTACTTAAGACCATTCATGCATTAAAGAGCGGCCAATTATCCCCCGGTTTGTTGGGCCCAACAGTATTTGAGCATCTTAAAAATACCTATTCTACTTTTGTATTAGACATATTAGGATTACAGCAAGAGTCTAGGGTCTCTGTCACGGCACTTCTCGATATTCTGTTGGAGTTATACAGCCAGGCCAAGGCCCAGAAACAATACAGTCAGGTGGATGCTATCCGTGTGAAACTCCGGGCGCTTGGGGTCGCCTTGCAGGATATGCCCACGGGAGTGCAGTGGAGCTACGGGTATGCGGTTACCTAGTTGGGAAGAGCTCAGCTGGTAATAGTCTGTGAGAAGTAGCGGCAAAAAGAAGTAAGCGCACAAGACTGGCACTTTGGGTTACGTGCTAAGCAAACATACCGTCCATGCAAGATCAGCCAGTGGTGTGCCTGGGCCACGTATGCTTCGGGTAGGTGTCGCGATAGTTGTTTCTCTACAGCTAGGGGGGTGGTGGCGCTAGCATCTACCAGGCCAAGCCGCTTTGACACACGAAACACATGCGTATCTACGGCCATCTTAGGCTGGTTGTGCAGTACAGAGACAATTACGTGGGCGGTCTTTCTGCCTACACCCGGTAGCCTCTGTAGGTCTTCTGCTTGTTCGGGTATAGTTTCTTCGAACTCTTCCACTACCATTTTGGCCATGTTGAGCAAGTATTTAGCCTTGCTGTTTGGGTACGAGATACTCTTGATATAGGGAAAAATCTCTTCAACGCTGCTATGAGCCATGTGTACAGGTGTAGGGAAAGCTTCGAACAATGCAGGCGTGACCATGTTAACGCGTTTGTCTGTGCACTGCGCACTCAGTATGACTGCCAGAAGCAGCTGAAAAGGATTTTTATAGTGTAGTTCGGTGGTTGCTTCCGGCTGTTGCTGGGCAAAGTGGCTAATGAAAGCCCGGTATCGCTCTTTGGTAGTCATAGCACGTCTTATTTTATTTGATAGAAAGCATAGCAACGTAGGGCCCCCTCGCACCGTTAGTTCACGCACTAGGACATACTCCCACAGCTTTGTACACCTGCCTACGCAGGGCAAGATCGCGCATTTATCCTTGAAAGGAAGTAAGCACACGATGATTGCATGGAAAAGCTCAACACGAGCCATAAATTTTTTTTAAGAGGATATGGCATAAGGTCTTAAGTTTTTTCACGTATGTATGCTTGCTGCAAGTAGGGGTAGCTTTTAAGGTTAGGTCCTATCTGCTCGCTTGGTTGCCACAGACTATTTACATACATTTGCTGTCTTGAGTAGAAAATCGGGCATCGCCCCGTAAAAAATACAGAATGCAATGCTGACCATACAACAATTAGTCAGAAACGGTAGAAAAAAGCCTGTTAGTCAGTCAAAATCGCCCGCCTTGAAGGGTTGCCCGCAACGCAAAGGAGTCTGTGTTAAGGTGTACACTGCAACCCCCCGAAAGCCAAACTCAGCGATGAGAAAGTTAGCTAGGGTGAGACTTACCAGTGGCAGGGAGGTGTTGGCCTACATTCCTGGTGAAGGGCACAACCTGCAAGAGCACTCCATCGTGTTGGTCAGAGGTGGGGGGCCCAAAGACTTGGCTGGCGTGAAGTATACCATCATACGAGGTACGCTAGACACTGCTGGTGTGGAAGGAAGGAAGCAAGGACGTTCGGTGTATGGTACCAAGGTGCCGAAGTCAGGTGCAAAGAAAATGAAAAAGAAATAACCCCTTAATACGTGCATAGCCATTAAGAAGAATGAGAAAAGGACAAGCCAAAAAAAGGTCGCTCTTACCTGATCCTAAGTACAAAGATCCGCTCGTGACTAGATTTGTGAATTCTCTGATGAAGGATGGAAAGAAAAATCTGGCCTATTCTTTGTTCTACGGCGCTATCGACAAAATTACAGAGAAGACGGAGGAGAAAGGGCTGGAGGTATGGAAAAAAGCCTTAAACAACGTATTCCCTTCCGTCGAGGTAAAAAGGAGACGCGTGGGAGGGTCCACGTTTCAGATTCCTGTCGAAGTGAGAGCCGGCCGTAAGGTATCTTTGGGTGTCAAATGGCTGGTCAACTGTGCGAGAGCTAGAGGCGAGAAGACGATGACAGAGAGGTTGGTGAATGAGACCATCGCTGCGTCCAAGGGAGAAGGAAATGCCGTGAAGAAGAAAAATGACATACACAAAATGGCCGAGTCTAACCGAGCTTTTTCACATTTTAGAATTAGGTAATGAGCAAAGATTTAAGCTACCTGAGGAATATAGGCATCATGGCTCACATTGATGCTGGTAAGACTACAACTACGGAGCGCATCCTTTATTACACGGGCCTGACTCATAAAATTGGCGAAGTGCATGAGGGAGGTGCGGTGATGGATTGGATGGAACAAGAGCAGGAGAGAGGCATTACTATTACCTCTGCTGCGACGACCACATTCTGGAAGTACCCCACTTCTCAGGGGCAATCTATAGACGCGACCAAGGAGTACAAAATCAATATCATTGATACGCCAGGTCACGTTGATTTCACAGTGGAGGTAGAGCGTTCTTTGCGTGTCCTAGATGGCGCAGTTGCTCTCTTTTGTGCTGTGTCAGGCGTAGAACCCCAGTCAGAGACTGTATGGCGACAAGCAGACAAGTACCAAGTGCCAAGAATATGTTTCATCAATAAAATGGATAGGGCAGGTGCAGATTTTTTTAATGCCGTTACAGAGATTAGGGACAAACTGGGTGCCAATCCTGTGCCTCTACAAATTCCTATTGGCAGCGAAGACAACTTCAGGGGCGTCATTGACTTGATTACCAACCAAGCAATCATTTGGAATGAGGAAGATTTAGGCATGACTTCTCAAATTATCCCCATTCCAGAAAATCTCAAAGCCACATCAGAAGAGTGGCGCCAGAGGTTGGTAGAGAGTGTGGCAGGTTATGACGATGCCTTGCTGGAAAAATTCTTTGAAAATCCTGACAGTATCACCAAGGGGGAGATGATTGCCGCCATCCGTAGGGCCGTGACTGACTTGTCTTTTTCACCCGTTCTTTGTGGCTCTTCCTTTAAAAATAAAGGAGTACAGGCACTATTGGATGCCGTATGTGCATATCTTCCTTCACCGCTAGATCTTCCCCCTGTCCTGGGTATTAACCCCGAAGATGACCAAGAAGAAACAAGGAGGCCAGACTCCGCAGAGCCTTTTGCTGCGCTTGCTTTCAAGATCACAACCGATCCTTTTGTGGGCAGATTGGCCTTCATGCGTATTTATTCTGGAAACCTTGGCGCGGGGTCCTATGTGTATAACAACCGCACAAACAAAAAAGAGCGTATATCCCGGTTGATGCAGATGCACTCTAATAAGCAAAATCCTATCGACATGGTCGAGGCAGGTGATATATGTGCTTGTGTAGGTTTCAAAGACATCAAGACCGGTGACACCCTCACCGATGAGAAGCATAAGATTGTCCTGGAATCCATGACCTTTCCAGAGCCAGTGATTGGTTATTCTATCGAGCCTAAGACGCAGGCAGACGTGGATAAAATGTCGATGGCTGTCGCTAAGCTTGTAGAAGAGGATCCCACCCTGAGGGTAGAAACCAATGAAGAAACCGGCCAGATCATTTTGAAGGGTATGGGCGAGTTGCACTTAGAAATTATTATTGAGCGTCTCAAACGGGAGTTTAAGGTAGAAATTACCCAGGGAGCTCCGCAGGTAGCTTACAAGGAGGCTGTCACTACCAGTGTAGAGCACAGAGAAGTGTACAAAAAGCAAACAGGGGGCAGGGGGAAATTTGCAGACATTGTCTTTGAACTAGGCCCTAGAGAAGATGAAACGCTTGGGCTAGAGTTTGTCAACGCAATTGTGGGGGGCGCTATTCCTAGGGAATTTATTCCCTCCGTCCAGAAAGGTTTTGAAGCAGCCATGGTCAATGGACCCTTAGCTGGTTATCCTGTAGAAGCCATGAAGGTGAGGTTATTTCATGGATCTTTTCATGAGGTGGATTCAGACGCTCTCTCCTTTGAATTGGCTGCCAGGGCCGGCTTTAGAGAGGCAGCAAAAAAAGCCAACCCATCACTCATGGAGCCCATCATGTCTGTAGAAGTGACTACCCCTGATGAATTCACAGGCGCCGTCACAGGTGACCTAAATAGGAGAAGAGGCCTCATGAAAGGTATGGAAGCTAAGAGGGGAGTTCAAATTGTTAAAGCACACGTTCCTCTGGAAGCACTCTTTGGGTATGTGACAGATCTGCGCACTATCACTTCAGGGCGTGCAGCGGCTACCTTAACCTTTTCCCACTACGAAAAAGTGCCTAAGCATTTGGCAGAGGCTATTATCGCGAAGGTAAAAGGAGCAGCAGTAAAATAACCGATCCATGAGTCAGAAAATACGTATCAAACTCAGGTCTTATGATCACAATCTGATCGACAAGTCTTCTGAAAAAATTGTCAAGGCAGTAAAAGCTACAGGAGCCCTTGTGAGTGGTCCAGTGCCGCTACCTAGTAAAAAAGAAATCTACACGGTGCTCAGGTCGCCTCATGTGAGCAAGAAGTCTAGAGAGCAGTTTCAGTATGCCACTTATAAAAGGCTTATAGACATTTATTCCAGTAGTGCCAAGGCAGTAGATGCTTTGATGAAGCTGGAATTGCCAAGTGGTGTAGACGTAGAAATTAAAGCCTAAGAATCTATTTGTCTGGATCGTATGCAGTGTGCTTCAGAAACCTCCGGTGGCTTTCTTGTAGGCAAAGGCAACAGTGTTTGACTCAGGAGGGTTCCGTCGAACAATCTGTACGAGCAAAGCAGCTGACCTCCGCCCGCTTCCTAAAGCTCGCAGGGACAGGATAAGGTATTTCTAGGGGAGTTTTTCAACAGCAGACGACTTGAGCTCGCTATTTTTCTTAGAAGTAAGAGGGGATGTTTTGTCAGTGTGGTAGTTGTACCTGTGTATAACGCAACAGATGTAGTCAACTAGCCTCTTGCAAGCCGAATGTCTCCTGATCCTTACGGCGCTTAAGTTACGCTATTTTTTACGGGCCCTTGTCACCTCTCTCTTCCCAGGGGGGCCAGGTAGCGTCTCCACATACATTCCTACTTGCTTGAGATATCGCTTTAGCTTTCCTTGTGCGCAGTACGTGACCATGATTCCATGGTTCCGCATCATCTGTCTTATTTTTTGTAAAACAGCACTCTCCCACAAAGTGGGTTGTTTGCTAGGCGAGAATGCATCAAAGTAGACGAGGTCAAAGGTGTTGGGCGGGGCACAGAAACTTTGCAAGGTACATTTGCTCTTCTGAAGTAAGAAATGATCAGATAAATGACAAGAAGATGTTGCTGCACCCTGGTGTATCCGCTCAAAAGTTGCGCGTAAGTCTTGACAGGTAATGGGGCAGTCTGTTTCCCGAGCAAGCTGTGCTGCGTAGTTGAGTCGTTGTACATACGCCTTGGGTATAGGATAAGGCTCTAAGCCTGTATAGGTCGTACGTACCTGCGTTGTGAGTAAGTTCAGATAAGTGAGTAGTACGTTCAGCCCGGTCCCCATCCCTATCTCCAGAATACTCACACTAGATTTAGTTTGATGGAGTAACCAGTGCATCAGACCGTGCTGTATAAAAACATGTTTTGATTCCTGAATCGCACCGTGGGTAGAATGATAGGTTTCATCTAGATCAGGTATCCATAAGCTGTGTGAACCATCTCCTGTAATGATGAATTGAGGCTGCTTCATGGGGTACTGCGTGGAACGTAGTCCGTTGTATGGTATCTAACCACTTATGCCTTGCATTGGTAATAGAGGGTAGAACAGTTGTCAGTACTGAAGACACTTTGTGCTGTGCGTTGTATATCCGCTGGAACCACCTTTTGTATGCTGTCTATTTCGAGGTTCACCAAATTTGTATCCCCCAATATGGTGGCCATTGCCAGTTCTTGTGCTCGATGGAGCAAATCTACGGCTGAGAATACTTGGTGTGCTTTTGCCTGGTTCTGTACTTTTTCTAGCTCTTTCACTGCCACTGCCTGGTGTTGTAGGGTCGTAATCGTGGCTTGTATAGCCTCCTCTGCCGTTTCAAAAGAAACACCGTTGTTGAGTCTTCCACTAATGATACACAAACCAGGGTCAACGGATTCTGTGGTGCACGCCCCGATTGTATTAAAGTACTGTTTGGTGTCGATCAGCTGTTTATACAACCTGGAAGATTTTCCTCCTCCTAAGATTTCGGCCATTAGCCCTACCGCATGATAGTCTGGAGATAATCTACCTGGCATGTGGTAGGCTTTGTAAAGCGCATTCAGAGGTACTTCAGCAGTTATTTGTAGACTTTTGGGCGATGTTTGAGTGGGTTCCTGGATTATATTCCGCTGATAAAATGGACCCGTAGGAATGGGGGAAAACCATCTTTCGCTAAGCTTCTTGACTTCCGTGCTTTGCACGGCTCCCGCCACAACTAGTACCGCGTTGTTAGGCGTGTAAAATTGGTAGAAGAAAGCTTTGACGTCTTCTATCGTTGCTTTTTCAATGTGGCTGAGGTCTTTACCAATAGTAGGCCAGCGATAAGGGTGCTGGGTAT
>JALOLY010000053.1 GCA_025455725.1 Amoebophilaceae bacterium
CTGGCATCTGACGTTGCTGTACTGTCTTCCCTTCACCAGCACGGTGATGTTCCTGCTCACCCAAGGCAGTATAGAATGGCTCATCAATGTGGCGCTGACCATCATGTTCCTCATTGTACTGGTAGACTGGCTGAGCTTTGTCGTGCTTACCGCGCTAGGCGTGTTACTGGGGTTAATGTTCTACACACTAGCCATAGGTCCCATCCAGCTGCAGCTAGATTTTAGTACGAGGTATTTGCTGGTGTATACCTGTATTTTTTCCACTCTTATCGCCTTGATATTTTCTAGACGCAGAGAGCAACACCTCGAGGCCAAGCTCAGGGAGATCAGTGACCATCACCACGCCAATAGACCTGCGGCTGCGGATGTGTACCCGGCAGTATGTAGAATCGTTACCATGATTGAGCAGCAAGTCATGGAGTTCTCTAGTAGTTATCGGCAGCAGTTTGAGGCTCCTATACAACTCACCCCACGGGGAGATAAGTTAACCACACCAGATTGCCTCCTCTACTTATTTCCTACGGCATTAGAGATCATTAAGCAAGGGGCCGATATGGATCATCACCTCGTGCAGGAGCTCAAGCAAGCCCACATTGACCCGCAGGCCAATCTTCTCTCTCTCCAAACTTGCGTTACCTCCATCTTAGAAAACTATAAGGTCCTAGATCAACAGTATGTTACCATAGACAGCACATCCCAAGATTATCTGGTCTACGCATCGTTCGCCCATTTACAATACGCACTGATTCATGTATTACGTTTTATTCATGCCCATGATCTAGACACAGGTATCAGTCTGAAGATTACCCAATCAGAGGGAATTCACATTGGGCTCAATGGTAAGTCTTTGCCATATGCTGCCATACAACAATTATTCTCCCTCTTCCCAGCCCAAACATCAGCCAAGCATCCGGGTCTCGCCATTAGTAGGCTGCTGATAGAGGCACACGATGGTCAATTGCTGTGCAAGACCCGCACCATAGGTCGGTCTCTCTACACGGAGTTTATATTATTTATCCCTCCCGCTGAGGTGGGGACGCGAGAACATTCTTCGCCTACATGACTTGGTCTAGCCGCTAAAAGTTAGGGATAGTTCTGAGGCTTCCTGTTGCATGATAATGGTGGCAAACACGCCCCCATCTTTAGGACAACTAGCGCATTGGGTGTTATTGTCCAGTAGGGGGTGTGCACCATCGCCTTAATGGGGTTACGCATCTGGAGAGGAACAAAACGACGCTCCATAAAGCCTTGCCCTTGGCGAGATACTTGAACCTGCATAAGGCTGCTGAAGAGTTGAAGACGAGGAGCTTTGACGTGTTGCATATGCATGCTTGTTGAGTTGATACAAGATTGATTATGATTGTATGGTGCTCCTGTCGTATTTGGTCACTACTCAAGTCTTATCTCTCTAACGTGGTCGTGAGGCCCCGGAGGCAGAATTTGAAATCCGAAATCCGTTTGCTAACTTGCCCTACTCGTGATGTCAAGGTTTTACTCTTTGCCCGACTGCAAGGCGTTTTCGGGGCGTGTCGCGATCATGTTGCCGGAACAAGATTAACGATGTCAGCATGGCTTTTTGCAAGCATGTGTGTAACGCAATGAGGCGCACTGTTTATAGCAGGGGCTTCTTGGTTGCGCTCGTATTGCTCTCCGCTGCCAACATGTGGGCTAAAGATGTGCCTAAGAGGGAGGCCGATGATTTTATCATGCACCATGTTAGGGATGCACATCATTGGCACTTCGTTACTGTTGGCCATACCCACGTTACACTCCCCCTCCCCATTATCATTTATGCGGCAGACGGAGGCCTGCAAGTGTTTTCCTCTAATCGTTTTGTAGATATACACCATCAGCGTGTAGCCTATCAAGGCTATGTGCTCAATGACGACGAAAGGATTACTGCACTAGACCAGGGTCGTGTTTTTTATGACCTATCTATTACCAAGAACGTAGCAGCTATGTTGGTCAGTGTGTTGATGCTACTGACTATTTTCCTGGTTACTGCCCGACGCTACAGACACAGTCCACAAATAGCGCCGCATGGATTCTGGGCGTTGCTGGAGATGCTCATTTGTTTTGTCAGAGACGAGGTAGCTATACCCAATATTGGTAGCAAGCATTACAAGCGGTTCATGCCCTATCTGCTCAGTATGTTCTTTTTCATTTGGCTCAATAACTTGCTCGGACTGCTGCCCGGAGCTGCTAATGTCACAGGCAATATCTCCGTGACCTTGGTGCTTGCCCTGTTCACTTTTATATTGACCAACCTCAGTGGTAATAAACATTACTGGGGGCATATCTTGAATACACCTGGCGTGCCCAGATGGCTGGCACCTATTATGATCCCTGTGGAGTTGCTTGGTCTCTTGACTAAGCCTTTTGCACTCATGGTGCGGCTGTTTGCCAATATCACCGCAGGTCATATTATTTTGTTGAGCATTATTGGTCTGGTATTTTCTTTGAAAAGCACTTGGGTAGGATTTATTAGTGTTCCTTTTGGCGCTTTCATGTTTTTACTTAAGCTGCTTGTTGCTTTCCTCCAAGCCTATATCTTTACGCTACTTTCGGCCATCTATTTGGGTGCAGCCGTAGGAGGTGGGCATGAACAGGAAGAGGTAGACGGCTAGCATTTTTGTACTTGTATCATTCCTAAATAGATTACTTATGTTGACGATGATGTTATTGATGGATGCAAGCCTGGCACTTTTGGGTGCAGGGATGGGTGCCGGTGTGGTTACCTTAGCTGCTGCCCTTGGTATTGGAAAGATTGGTGCTGCTGCTATGGAGGCTATCGCAAGGCAACCAGAGTCTAGCAGCAAAATACAAACGGCGATGATTATTGCTGCTGCTCTGATCGAAGGCGTTGCTCTGTTTGGGGTGTTGATCTGTCTATTAATTGCCACTAAGTAGTCTTATCATCTTACCATAGGCGGTTACTGAGATTTCTAGCTCACTTGCTCTAACTGTGACAGCGCATGAGTTTAATTACACCTGATTTTGGACTTTTTTTTTGGCAGACGGTAACGCTACTTGTCGTTTTGTTGATCTTAGGCAAGTTTGCCTGGGGTCCGATTCTGAGGGCTATTCAGGACCGAGAGGAGAGTATTAAAGAAGCCTTGCGAGCCGCTGAAGTAGCCCGGGAGATGACAGCACAAGTCCAGGCTGATAGAGAAATATTGCTGGGCACAGCCTATACAGAACGAGCAAGGATTATTGAAGAAGCAATGGCAACCCAACGATGCATCATCGATGAAGCCAAAGCAGAGGCCGAAAGGGTAGGCAAGAAAATGATGGAGAAGACTAGGGAGCGCCTAGCGAGAGAGCATGAAGCCTCCTTGAGCACATTACAAAACCTAGTGGCTACGTTGTCTGTACAAATTGCAGAGAAGCTGCTGCGCAACGAATTGCAGCAGCAGCACACGCAAGAAAGTTTAGTTCAGCAGCTCATCAAAGAAGCCCGTTGGGTTTGAGTGGAAGTTCGGGAATTGACCAAAGGCTACTGGCCAGTGGTGCATGCGTTTTGATGGGGGCGTATACCTAAGTAATGCTCATACTACTTGTAATCAACCAGTAAGTAACCAGGCTGTCACATGAACAAAGTTGCTTCTAGGTATGCCAAAGCCCTGCTCCAGTTAGCCGTTGAGCAAGGTATCCTAGAGCGTGTACACACGGATCTGCTCGGTTTTGATCGGGTATGTGCTGATAACAAGGGCTTGGCGGCTACACTCAAAAACCCTACGATCCAGCACGACAAGAAACTGACGATACTGAAAGTCATTTTTCAGGATAATGTGCATAGCCTTACGCTTAATTTCTTGGCCATGATCACTCAGAAATGCCGAGCGTCCCTGTTACCTGCTATCGTCCGAGCCTTTTTGACTCAGTATAACCAGCACCAAGGTATTCAAATAGCCCATGTCACCACGACGTTTCCATTGACTAGCCGGCTCATCTTGCAGTTGCAGGAGATTGCACGCAGAATATCTCCGTGCCGACACATTGTGCTCGATCAATACATCGATTCAACCCTCATAGGCGGTTATGTGCTACAGGTAGGAGATAAAAGGGTTGACCAAAGCTTGCGCAGAAACCTGCTTACGCTACAAAAAAATTGTGTAACAGAAGGGTATTAAAGGAATGATGCCGTGGGTATCCGGTGTATTGAATCACTTAAGTCATAATATCATTCGATGAGTATACGACCTGATGAAGTAACTTCCATACTTAAAGAGCAGCTTGCTGGCTTAAAAACCGAAAGTGAACTAGAAGAAGTAGGTACTGTTCTGCAGGTGGGAGACGGTGTTGTTCGCATTTATGGCCTCATGAAGGTACAAGCCGGTGAGCTCATAGAATTTGAGAATGGCCGCAAAGGCCTTGCACTGAATCTCGAAGAAGACAGTGTAGGTGCTGTTGTACTCGGTACTACCCAAGGTATCAAGGAAGGCTCTACCGTCAAAAGGACAAAGCGGATTGGATCCATTAAGGTGGGTGAGGGACTGCTGGGTCGTGTTGTGAATACCTTGGGCGAACCTATTGATGGGCGTGGGCCCATTGAAGAGGTATTACTCGAACTACCGCTAGAGAGGAAGGCACCCGGTGTCATCTATCGTCAGCCCGTTAACGAACCACTACAAACAGGCATCAAGGCTATCGATGCCATGATTCCTATTGGAAGGGGACAGAGGGAGCTCATCATTGGTGATCGGCAAACAGGAAAAACAACTATAGCACTAGATACAATCATCAATCAGCGTTCCTTCTTTGAACAGGGCGCGCCTGTTTACTGCATTTATGTGGCGATAGGGCAGAAGGCTTCTAACGTGGCGAGTGTGGTAGCCATCTTAGAAAAGCATGGTGCTATGGAATACACTGTTGTTGTGGCGGCCACCGCAGCTGAACCCGCCGCGCTGCAATACTACGCACCTTTTGCTGGGGCTGCTATCGGGGAGTACTTCAGGGATACAGGCAGGCCAGCACTGATTGTTTATGATGACCTGTCCAAGCAAGCGGTAGCTTATAGGGAGGTTTCTTTGCGGTCAAGGGAGGGGGATCCCTGACAGCCTTGCCTATCATCGAAACACAGGCTGGCGATGTCTCTGCTTATATACCTACCAACGTCATCTCAATCACTGATGGTCAAATATTTTTAGAGAGTAATTTATTTAACGCAGGTATCCGTCCTGCCATCAATATAGGGCTCTCTGTGTCTCGAGTGGGAGGTGCTGCACAAATTAAGTCGATGAAAAAAGTGGCGGGCACCTTGAAACTAGACCAGGCTCAGTTCCGGGAGCTAGAAGCTTTTGCCAAGTTCGGTTCCGATCTCGATGTAGCTACACAGCGGACGATTGATAGGGGGCGTAAGAACCAAGAGATACTCAAGCAAGTCCAGTATGCGCCAGCATCCGTTGCACAACAGGTAGCAGCCCTATATGCTTCTATCAACGGGTATTTGGACAAGGTTCCCATAGCGCATGTGCAAGACTTTGAAAAGGTATACATGGATCTCCTGGAGTCTCAGCATGGAGAAACTTTAAATAAGATTGCGGCAGGCAATTGGAGTGATGAGGTCACTGCCGTACTCATGGCAGAGGCTAAAGTGCTTGTGCAGAGGTACCAATAAGCACCGATGAAGCAGCAGGCACGTCTATGTTTTGAGTTAATATTCAGCGTCAAAAAAGTAGGTTCTCTATAACCCAATGCATCACCTTCATCATGCCTAACATTAAGGAAGTAGTTAACCGGATCAGCTCAGTCACTTCTACCCAGCAGATTACCAAGGCTATGAAAATGGTGGCTGCTGCCAAGTTGAGTAAAGTACAACATCAGGTCCTACAAATGCGTCTTTATGCCGAAAAGCTTACTACTATGCTGGAAAATGTGACAGCTGAGATCGGTATAGATCAGCTGCCTTTACAGTGCTACACGGAAGAACGCTCAGTAAAAAATTTACTACTTGTGGTGATGAGTTCAGATCGAGGGCTTTGTGGTTCTTCTAACGTCAAAGTTTTTAGAAGCGTGCTCCACTATCTCCAAGTAGTAGTGCATGACTTGAATCCAGCGCAAATAACGGTGCTGCCGATTGGGAAAAAAGCCCTTGCATACTTCAAAAAAAGTGCATTCAGGCTCATTCCAGATTATGTAGGCCTCTCTCACCATTTGGTCTTTGAGCATATTAGCCCGGTGGCTGATTTTCTATCAGACGCCTTTTTAAAGCACACTTATGATCAAATCTTATTGGGCTACAACATGTTCCAAAGTGCTGCCACCCAGGTACCTGTTGTAGAGCGGTTCCTACCTATTGCGAGATCTACTACCCATACTGCCAGTCAGGAAACGTTGATCGACTACATTTACGAACCTTCCAAATCAGCTTTGATGGAAGTGTTGTTGCCACGTGCCCTGCAAGTTCAGCTCTACAAAGCACTGCTAGAATCCAATGCCTCGGAGCATGGCGCTCGCATGACGACTATGAGCAAGGCCACGGACAATGCTGAGGGGTTGCTTAAGGCGCTTCGGCTTACCTACAATAGGACGCGGCAGGCAGCGATAACACGGGAGATCGCTGAGATTGTAGCTGGGGCGGAGGCACTTGCGATATAAACAGGTGTACATCGTTTTTAGGCTCAACGAAGTGCTGAATTCATCAAGGAAGCTATTACTGCGTAGTATATTTTGGTTATTTTTCCCTCTCTTAGGCTGTTTTTCTGCCTCCACGCAGGCCTGTCTCTGTCGGGTCGTTTTCCTCAAGGAATTGCTTTGTATTGTTAGTGTCCTTCGCACAGAGGTCCAAAGCTGGGCACTGCATAGCAGCCCCATAAGCTATACATTCCAAGACCTTTATATGGTATAAGATCAGCTATATGAACATTTCCATAGTTGACGAAAAAAGTTTCTTTACAATCATACTAGCTTATCCTCTTTTTAAAGGAGAATTCAAGGGTGGCACGGTGTCTAGTCAGCAATGGGCAGCAGGACCAAGCTATTGGACTGTGTCTTCATGCTTAAACTTGTCATGCAAAGGGGGTTTACATTCTATGCGTTGCAAAGGCAATGTTGTCTTGAGCGTATTGCTAGAGCTATCTTCAGGTATGTTGGTTTGGTTCATGACTACCTTGTGCAACAACGCTGGGGTACTGTTGCCATCCACTAGGCACCCTGTAAGTCGCAATAATTTCTGCAATGGTCTCCAGGCTATCTTTCATTGGAAGGATAGTAACTCGTTTCTTCTCCATACCTTAGCAATAGCAAGATCAAGGAAAAGGCACCTCGAATCTAGAGTGTGCTGTAACCATCAATACCAAGCCTATACTGAGTTTATTTGAGAAAAATGCTTTTGCAGCAGCTGGAATTTGTCAGCTATCTGTCGTATCTCTGAGCATCGGTGGATTGCTTGACAGGAGTACGTTGTCGGACCACATTGCTAGGTGTAAAGACGAGATAAGATTGTAGAAGCAACATGGCATTGCCTAGTAAAGACAGATATTCGTATTCTTTTGCCATGAGGACCGCTTCGATCTATATTTCTAGTCGGTGATCATGCAAAAAATTATCCATTTAGCAGATCAAAGGGGGCATGCTAACTATGGTTGGCTCGATACCTACCACACTTTTAGCTTCGGTAGTTACTACAATACCTCTAGCATGGGCTTTGGTGCACTTAGGGTACTGAATGATGATGTTTTGCAGGGGGGGGGCGGGTTTGGTGTGCATGGGCATAGTAATATGGAAATTATCTCGGTGCCGTTGCAAGGTGCTCTTGTACATGGTGATAACACAGGCCACACAAGCGTTATTCGAACTAACGATGTGCAAGTCATGTCTGCTGGTACGGGTATTAGGCACACCGAACACAATTATTCTTCCTATGAACCGGTTAGTTTCTTGCAGATTTGGATACTTCCTGAAGCACAAGACTTATCCCCTCGGTATGCACAAGGCAGCTTTGATCCGAAGACTTGGGAGAATCAATTTGTCTTTTTGGTGGTGCCCAAACAGCAGCAGGGCAAGTTGTGGATTAACCAGCGGGCGTTCGTTGCTCGAGCAATTTTAAAGGTGGGTGAGGTTGTGAGTTATGCATTGCAGGTACCCGGTCATGGTGTATACGTATTGATAATTGAGGGTAAAGCCAGCATAGCAAGGGAGTTATTAAGTAGGAGGGATGGCATGGGGATAAAAGGTGCCGACCGACTAGTTTTCCAAGGCATCGAAACTTGTGACGTGCTACTTATTGAAGTGCCCATGTAGCCCCCGTGGCCATCAACGGGGTGCAAGGAGCTATGATGTAGCACTTCGCGTGCCCACGTCTCGCGCTTACAGATGTATTCCCTCACCGTAAGCGTCAGCTACGGCCTCCATGATGGCTTCAGACATAGTAGGGTGGGGGTGTACGGTTTTTATGATTTCATGTGCTGTTGTTTCCAGCTTTCTAGCAGCTACTACCTCTGCAATTATTTCTGTCACATTGGCGCCTACCATGTGTGCCCCTAGCCACTCCCCATATTGAGCATCAAAGATAACTTTTACAAAGCCTTCCTTGACGCCGGCTGCATTGGCCTTGCCCGAAGCAGAGAAAGGGAATTTACCTACTTTAATCTTGTAGCCGGCTGCTTGCGCTGCCTGCTCGGTATAGCCTACAGAAGCTACTTCTGGCTGACAGTATGTACAAGCAGGCAGGTTGTGGTAGTCTATTGGTTCAGGGTGTAGGCCCGCTATCTTTTCTACACAAACGATGCCCTCAGCAGAAGCTACGTGTGCCAGTGCAGGTCCTTGCACTATGTCACCAATAGCATATATACCTGGTATGTTGGTGCAGTAAAAGTCATCCACAAGTACTTTCCCCTGGTCAGTAGTCACGCCGATCTCTTCTAGTCCTATATGTGCCGTATCAGCCACAACGCCCACAGCAGACAGCACGACATCACTAGCCAGGTTTTGTATGTCCCCCTCTTTGGTTTTGAGTTGTACCTGGCACTTCTCTCCTTGGGTATTAACACGGGTTATTTCCGTGTTGGTACACACCTGCATCCCAGCTTTGGCAAAAGATTTGGCTAATTCTTTGGAGATGTCTTCATCCTCAAGCGGCAGTATGCGTGGCATGTACTCTACGAGTGTTACCTCGGTACCGATGGTATTGTAAAAGTAAGCAAACTCTACACCGATAGCTCCAGCGCCTACAACGATCATAGACTGGGGTTGCTCGTTAAGCACCATGGCTTCTCTGTAGCCAATGAC
>JALOLY010000017.1 GCA_025455725.1 Amoebophilaceae bacterium
ATTTTTATTAATAACCAAAACTACCTCGTTGACGTCACCTTTAAGCATCATGGTCTCGAACTTGTGCTCGGAGATAGAGATCATGGTGTTCATCCTGTTGAGGTAGAGAGTAGTTGAGATGATAATGAGCAGGATAACGATTGCCCAAGATTGAGTGTTGGGTCCGGAAGATAAATTTTTTCTGCTTGTGCTCATGACGTAATTCTTAGAGATTATTGAAGAGCCTGTACAACCCGACGGCGCGCCGCGGGCGAATAATCACTTCTTTTGTTTGTTATGCAGTAGTGCGTGTGCCCCAAACACCCCCGCCGACCGCACAGTACCACGGGGCGCCTCTGGGGCACTTAAGATTTGTGTACAATTGCGCTAAAAAAGTCCACAATGAACCAATCCGGCGCTTCTAAGTTTTCCTAGTTCATGGATATTTCCCTCTTTTTCTACAGATTGTTTACGTAACAACACTGGGGATGTTCAGTGCTGTGTCTAGTATAGTTCGCAAACCTCCTTATTTGACAACAAGCACGCTCTATCCGTCCGGCAAAAGTACAAAATTGCGCTATCTTCCCCCCATCGATACCCGGTTTATTGGCCAGCATATCATCTATGAAGCTGTTTGTGCATCCACTAACAGTTTTTCTGTTCAATGCATGGCCGAAAAGGATCTACCAGAGGGTACAGTAGTTATTACAGATTATCAATACCGAGGCAGGGGACAGGGTGACCGTGTTTGGCACAGCGAGCCGTATAAAAATCTTACCTTCTCGGTAGTCCTTTACCCCACCTTTTTGGCTGCCCAACAAATTTTTTCGCTTAATATAATCACGACTGTTGCTATAAAGAGTGTTTTATCGCTATATATTCCGAACGGGTTGTACATCAAGTGGCCCAACGACATTTACTATCAGGAAAAAAAACTTGGAGGTATACTCATCGAAAATGTGGTTCAGAGGCGTAATCTTAAAGCATCCGTCATTGGCATTGGACTGAATGTCAACCAAACTAACTTCACTTTTCAAACCCCGACTTCCTTGTCTCTCATCTGCCAGAGGCACAATAGCCTGCAGGGGCTACTTGCACAGCTTCTAGCGGGCCTGGAGCATAATTATCTGCGGTTACAAGCACAAGATATTACACTTTTGAAGTCTCATTATCTCAAAAATATGTACTGGATCCACGAAATCCGTACCTTCCGGGATGCGCACCATACTTTCCAGGGTATGATAAAGGGCGTAGATGCGGCTGGAAGACTAGTAATAGAGCAAGCAGATGGTACTTCGAAGTGTTATAATCAGCAAGAAGTAGTCTTCGTGGGATAGCGCTCGGGGTGTCCATAACCTGCAGGTGTGTTCATGCAAACAAAGGCTAGTGATAGCGCGTCTGGCCCTTGTGCCACCTCAGTATCTGATACCTTGGTCATTGGGTGCAAGTCAGTACAGTGGCACTCGAGGCATTCATAATTTGGGGAGTAATACCGCAGTGAGAAGATACACGAGTTGGTAGCATTCGAGGTTTGGGCGATGTATTGAGTATCGATGCATCCTGCTATTTATCCCTTAATTTTTGAGCACAGCGTCATCATTCAACTTGTACAAAATGCACGCAGTGATAGAAGACGGCTAACATTGATGTGCCTTTTCATCGGTGCGATGATTGCACAATTTGTCGATGTACACGGTCGAGATGCTAGATATTGGGTCAATTGGGTACGCTATTGAGGTGTGTATCCAGATTACAGAAGGCATCAAGAGCGAAGAGATACTTCAACAAACGGTTGCAGATGAGGTGCCCTGGGCCACATTCCCAATAAAATTGATGCTACAGTCGCCAGAGCAGAAAATTGAGAAGACTTTGCTACGCTTTTTTGCTCACTAAATTTTGTAGCAAGGTATCCCGATTATTGCCCTGAGCGTTGTTTGGCTCACTTGAGTGACGATAAATATCCAGAGTGTCAAAAGAAGATTGCCATCTATGCTTTGGAGAATATGTATCACTGTTTAACCTGTTCAAAATCTTGCTACGAGCTATACCAGTAGCGGAGGTGTTGAGCGAAGATCTTTTTCTGATTGTCCTGGGATTTGAGCTCTTGTATATTCAGCCCCTGGTGGTGCCTAGTGAAGATGAAAGTAGAAAAAAGACCGCCTATTGCTACAATAGGTACATACAGAGTCAGGTGGCTACAGGCCGGCATATTGCAGCAATAGTCTCTGGAAAGTTTGCCCAGGCGTGGGCGTGTCAAGGAACAAGCCCACGTTTGTACTATAAAGCCCCCCTACCCATTGTCAAAATTGAGACCTGTGAATAGGATGATATAGATAAATATTTTCATAGTCGACGAAAAAAATCCTCACGAGCAGGTGGGCTTGCTCCTTTTGCAAGGAGAATTTAGGGTGATACGTGTATCCATCAGGTAGTGAGCAACAGCATCAGGCCGTTGAAATGTTCCCCAACTCTTAAATCTGCCATGCAAAAGTCTTGAATATGGGTACTCGCTTGGTTCTATTCCGAAATAAGCAGCGTCATCGGTGTGCCTGCTCATGCTACAGTGGACAATACTAACAGTACGATGAAGGTTGCTTCATCATCTGTCTATGTCTCGGAGATATTGATGTTGAACACCATCTCTGATCAATGATACTACGATACCGGCTACTTCGGAAGCAGCTGTACCAATTGAAAAAGTGAGCAATTGGCCCAAAAATAAAAAGACAAGCACAGTCAACCCTATGATCCCCGTTGCCTTGTGTGTATCGATACGTCCTATTTTTTATGCCAATTACTATGGGTACACGGCTGTAAGTACTGTGTGTGGTATGCCAAGTTTATTATGCAACCCTGTTACTTTACCGTTCTGCTTCCCCGAAAGCGAAACACCCTCGCCCGGCATCACACCTATACAAGACTGGTAGCGAGCGGCAGTCATTCTAAGCGACAGTTAACCACGTGAAGGATGAAAAGTCTATACATCCTCTAAAATTTTAGCCTTATTCCCGCATAGCTGCGTGACACTTCTTATTGTCAGTAAACATCTCTGGGGTCTCCAGGAGATTATTTACGTATCTTTGCCATTCTCCTTTTTAATTTTGTTTCACGTGGAACATCGATTGCCAGGACCCGTGGCACATCAACATTAGCTGATATTAGTCATATGTTTCCAGAATACGACATCATTGTAGTGGGTGCAGGTCATGCTGGTTGTGAGGCTGCAGCGGCAGCAGCTAAGATGGGTTCTAAGGTACTTTTGGTAACCATGAATATGAACACCATTGCACAAATGTCTTGCAACCCTGCCATGGGTGGTATTGCCAAAGGACAAATTGTGCGTGAAGTGGATGCACTTGGAGGTATGTCAGGTATCATTGCTGACCAATCTATGATTCAATTCCGCATGCTAAACAAATCCAAAGGCCCAGCTATGTGGAGCCCGAGAACTCAGAACGACCGTATGCGATTTGCAGAAGCGTGGCGTTTGGCCTTAGAGAAGACCCCCAATGTAGATTTCTGGCAGGAAATGGTAAGCGAAATCATCGTCCAAGATGGGCGGGCTGCGGGTGTGAAGACGGGCATGGGCCTAGAGATTCGATCCAAGGCTGTAATTTTGACCAATGGCACTTTTTTGAACGGACGCATCCACATTGGAGAAAAAAAGTTTGGTGGGGGGAGAACAGGTGAAAAATCAGCCACTGGTCTGACTGAGCAACTGGTAGCTTTGGGGTTCGAAGCTGGAAGAATGAAGACAGGTACGCCACCGCGAGTAGATGGGAGGACACTAGACTACCGAAAAATGGAGGAACAACCAGGCGACGAACAGCCCGGGAAATTCTCCTTTCTCGATACTACTCAGCCTCTACAGCAACAAAAAAGTTGCTATATCACTTACACAAATGAAAGAGTGCACCAAATTCTAGCAGGTGGCTTTGGCCAGTCGCCCATGTTTAATGGCGATATTCAAGGTCAGGGTCCTCGGTATTGCCCGTCTATTGAAGATAAGATTACCCGATTTGCAGATCGAGAGCGGCATCAAATTTTTGTAGAGCCAGAAGGCTGGAATACAGTAGAAATTTATGTCAATGGATTTTCTACATCTTTGCCTGAATCTGTGCAGTACAAGGCGCTGCAAGCCATCCCCGGCTTTGAGCGTGCAAAGATGTTCCGCCCAGGCTATGCCATCGAGTACGACTACCTGCCAGCTACACAGCTTCAGTCTACGTTAGAGACGTACTTGATAGCCAATCTGTACTTGGCTGGACAAATTAATGGCACTACAGGCTATGAAGAAGCTGCCTGCCAGGGACTCTTGGCGGGCATCAATGCCCATCAAAAAGTGCAAGAGCGGGCGCCTTTGGTTTTATCTAGGGCCGATGCATACATCGGCGTTTTGATTGATGATTTGACTACCAAAGTTACAAACGAGCCTTACCGTATGTTTACGTCCAGGGCTGAGTTCCGGATTTTATTGCGCCAAGACAACGCAGATCTACGTGTAACGCCCATAGGACACCAGCTTGGTTTGGCCACTGACGAGCGTCTACAAAAAGTACAGGCTCAAAAAAGGGCTACGGCACATTTGTTGGAGGCATTGAAGATGTGGAAACTCACGCCTGCGCTGATCAATCCTAAGCTTGATCAGCTGGCATCGGCGCCTATTCAAGAAAAGCAATCTGTCTATCAGCTGCTAAAAAGGCCAGAGCTTAGTATGGAGGTACTTGGCGCTATGGATGAAGCACTAGAGCAGTATTTACAGAAGTATAGCCAGGTAGTGTTGGAACAAGCAGAGATACAGCTGAAGTATGAGCGATACCTTCAAAAAGAAAAGGAATTGGCAGAAAAAGCACAGCGGCTGGAAGCATACCGTCTTCCTGTCGATTTTAACTATGACCGTATCCGGGCCCTGTCAACCGAAGCTACAGAAAAGCTAAAAAAGATTAGACCGGCTACACTAGGCCAAGCTTCAAAAATTAGTGGCGTCTCACCAGCCGATGTCTCTATTCTGATGGTTTATCTGGGGCGATAGATGAGCAGGGGAGTCTCGGTATACCTTATGGTAATATAATAACTATGATCCCGAGTCTATTTCCGTGCGTAGTCAAGGAATGATGATACATTGCGAGTATCCGTTGCCACTATTCTTCAGCTAGTAATTCAGCATGTGTCAAGTTCTCTCCGGTTTGTAGCTTCCAAAGATTGGCATAAAGGCCATCTTGCTTCAGCAAAGTATGGTGTGTTCCTTGTTCAACAATTTCTCCACTCTTTAGCACAAAGATTTGGTCTGCTTGCTTGACTGTAGAGAGTCGATGGGCAATGAGCAATGTGGTACGGCCTTGACTGATTTTTGCCAATGATTTTTGAATAGCTAACTCCGTTGCATTATCAACAGCAGAAGTAGCTTCATCAAGGATTAAGATAGCTGGGTCTCGGACTAAGGCTCTGGCAATGGAGATCCGCTGCTTTTGCCCACCAGAAAGAATATAATCTCGCCCCTCAAGTCGTGTGTCATACCCTTGGGGCAAGCGAATAACAAACTCGTGGGCAGCCGCGTTTTTAGCTGCTTGGACAATCTGCTCCCGAGTAGCAGTAGGCAAGGCATAACTAATATTTTCGGCGATGGTACCTTCAAAAAGGAAAGGCTCTTGGCTCACAAAACCAATCTGTCTACGGAGGGCAGGGAGCGATATCGTGCGTAATTCCTGTGCATCAAAAAACACTTTACCCGCTGTAGGAAGATAAAACCCCAGTAGTAGCTTCAGGAGAGTTGATTTACCAGCACCTGTGGCTCCTACAAAAGCAACTGTTTGGCCCGGAAGAATTGTGAAAGAAAGCTTATTGAGCGTAGGAGCGTGCTGCTCATAAGCAAAACTGACTGAAGAAAAGGTAATTTTTCCTCGCAAACGTAAAGGTATATTGGGGGACACTTCCCGAGGAAGCTGAAAGAGTTGTAGCAGCCGTGCTGCTGAGGCCATCGCGCGCCGAAAATTGATCATGATTTCAGCCATGTTCACGAAAGGAGTAAGCAGACGCTGAGTCAGGAAAACAAGTGTACTGTAAGCGCCTAAATCTAGTTGCCCCTCTGCAACAAGAAAACCACCGTAGATCAAGGTGACTATAAAACCCCAGAGAACGGCAAAGCGTAGGACAGGCGACACCATTGCATGCCATCGTATGGCATTAAAATTAGCGTCCTGATATGCCTGGCTGGCCTGCCTAATTTTTGTGGCTTCAAGTTGCTCAGCTACCAGACTTTTGACCGTAAGCATACCCAACAAACTGTTGGCCAATCGTGCACCCAGCGCACCCGCCTTTTGGCGTACTGTGAAATAGAGCGGGCCAAGCTTGGCTTGAAAAAAGAAATTACCGTAGATAATCAGGGGAATGGGTAGCATGACTAACAGGGCAACTTTGGGCGCAAGCACAAAGAAAGTAATACTAGTCAGCAGCACAGAACAGAAAAAATCAACGATACTATCTATTCCCTCCTCAAAAAAGCGTTCTAGCTGATTGATATCGTCATTGAGGATGGAGAGTAAGTTCCCGGTTTTCTGTTTGGAAAAAGAAGCCATTGTACTTTGCTGCACATGCTCGAAAGCGGCTACGCGGAAATTATGTTGCAAACGTTGGGTAAGACGCCACCACTTGACAGAATATAGGTATTCGAATAGAGAACCCAGTCCGTATACCATTAAAGTCATTAGACTCAACAGAAGTAGCTGTATTTTTAGGCTGGTAAAGCCTAGCCTAGCTAACCATGCATTTTCTTTTTCTACAACTGTGTTGATGGCTATTCCAAGTAAAATTTCTGGCAGGATATCAATAAACTTGCTGAAAAAGGAGTAAAAAGCAGCCTTTGCATAATCTTTGCGTAGGGGTCGTATGTAATGAAACAGCTGGACAAAAGAATGTAGTGTACTGTTTTTCATCTTGATTGCTATTCGGCACTCAGCCAATCAGTTGCCGACGGGGTCCAAAGGTACCGGATTGAATCATCGTCAGAAAATAAAAGCTTCACTACGAACATGATATCTTAGCTAGCGTTTTCTCGTAAATTGGGGAAGCCTACCCTACAAGCGTAAACATTGAAGTTTTATATGCTATGAACGTATCCCCACATGCCTGTAGATGGCACTTCAGTATGGTTTTTTGGGTACTGATGATTGTCTCGACACTATGTTCTTGTGCCCGTATTACAGCACTTTCAGGGGGGCCTAAAGACATTATACCTCCCCAACTCATCAAGGTATCTCCCACACAAGAGAGTACAGGCTTCAATGGCAAGGTTATCAAGCTGGTCTTTGACAAAGAGATTGAGGTAACGGATATTTATAACAAGCTGGTAGTGACCCCCAGGCTGCCAAGGCTAGACAAACGGCCCAGTTACACGTGCGACGTACGGGGAAAGACTCTGAAACTCACGTTACACGTACCCTTACAAGAGGAGACGACCTACACCTTTAATTTTAATGACGCCATTCGGGATGTTACAGAGGGTAATATCGCAGTGGAGCCTGTACTCACATTCAGCACGGGCGATTACGTGGATGCTATGTATGTAACAGGACAGGTCAACCACCTTATGACCCAGCTACCAGCTGCCAAAACCTTAGTGGCCCTTTATCAGGCTGATAATGAGTGCCTTAATATCCTCAATAGTCCCCCCGATTATTTTACCAGAACAGACGAGCAGGGGCATTTTAAACTAGATCATATCAAAAAAGGGAAGTACTACATGTATGCAAGTACCAACAAGGAGTATCAACTCGTAGGGAATCCTGGCGTAGATGAATATGGCTTTTTGAAACATCCTATTGATTTGACCGTAGCACCCAGAGACAATGTGACGCTATTGATCCTCAAAGCCGATGTAAGGACGTTTACATTGCAGAGCCAACAGCCTCAAGACCGGTATTTTGAGTTAAGCTTTAACAAACCCGTAGAGGACTATACGCTTGAGTTAGTACGTGAATCTCAAGGACTCAAAAAATCCGCAACACTGTGCAGCCAACTAGTAGCCAGTAAGCAGATTATTAGAGTATACAACACGTTCGATCTCTCAAAAGGAGATAGCTTGGAAGCTCATTTGACGGCTAAAGATGCAATGGGTAATGTGATTGAGGAAAACGTCACTATCTACTTTAAGGAGGGAAGGTACCCCAATGATCCTGCGTCCTACGTGTTTGCGCCTGCCTCTGGTACCGCCATTCCTCCTCATTTTACGGGCACCATGACTGTCAGTAAGCCTGTTAAGGAGGTGGTAGCAGCCTACCTCCGGTTTGACATTAACGGCCAAGGATCGGTATGTGTCGATGCCAAGGATTTGCAGTTCAATGCCCAGAGAGATATCATTACTATCAAAAAGCAGCTTGATCTGGGTATAATGAAACCTTTAGAGAGCAGAGATAATGCAAGTAAAGGGGCAAAGGAATTGGTCTTACAAATGGCTGAGGGAGCTTTTGTGACAGTAGAAGGAGATGTCAGTAAGGAAATGTGCTATGTATACACATTGGGGTATCCCGAAGAATTTGGAACGATTAAAGGTACAGTAACCACTGAAGCGCCTGGTTTTATCGTACAGTTACTTGACTTAGAAAGCAATGTGATCGACTCGGTTAGAAATAGACGCAACTACCAGTTTAATGCAGTGGCCCCAGGTAGTTACAGGCTACGCCTTTTGGTGTTGCAGGACAAGGAAAGTGAGTGGAGTTTTGGCAACATACACGAACGGAGGGAGCCTGATCCCGTAGTTTTCTATCCGGATAATGTGGCTGTGATTGCGAACTGGGAGATTGAAGGTATTGACTTTTTTTTCTAAGGAGAGTGTGTTCTTATGGACATTTCTTGCAATGCTTTTGCCCATTTACCGGTAATGACCGTTGTCGTGCGCGTGTGGTATTAACTACCGCTGTACAACACACAGGCTATGTTGTCCCAGCCGTAGTGTACTGGCTGTCTCGTCTACTTTTGAGAGGTAGCTCATTGCTGTCGCTATATTTTCCGTGTCCAATAGCCCAGGTAATAATCTTGAATGGAGCTTGATGGAGCCCTCTTGACAGTTCCATTTTTATAGATTTGAACCTCAGCTTAGGTGTTTTTCATGTCAAACGAGCGAACGAGTACTCGCGACTGCGCCTTAGAAAAAAATACTGCCTTACTGCTACACTCAATGCGGTTATTGTTGTTGCCTGGGGCGTCGTGGAGGGAGATGTTTAATTCTTCGTAAAAATCTCTGCCTGACTACTTTTCCCTAGTGCCGACCTTGTCTTAATCAGAAGATTCAGTGAGTACGGTATTCCTTTTACTGCAGTTTGGCCATGGTAAGGTGGCAAGCAGCACGAAGCCTACGTCGATAACGGCGTTCGTTGGTACGCTTTTTTTATAAATCTTTTATGTTGCCGGTGTGGGCTAATTTTTCTGCTAGTAGTTGGTCTTGGGGGGGAGCCTGACCGCAATAGACGCGCGGTCAGGCAGCGTATGGCATGGTCTTTACCACTGCATTGTAGTGATGCCAAAACCCGCAATGGACCCATTTTGCCCACCTATTTAGCATGTTGGTAACCCGAAGGAGCTGGTTCATACGCTCAGCTGCAGTCCGTCGTACGCTAAATGTATACCACTAGGGAGTTTTTTCGACACTTCTTGATGACATCCTAAGAGGTGATTTATGTGTGTCAGATAAGTTACTTGTGCCCCTACTTTTTGAGCGAATACAAGGGATTCTTGCAAGTTAAAATGAGCAGAGTGTGGCTCCTGTTGGAGTGCATTCACAACTAGGACCGTAATACCTCTCATCTTGTCCACTTCTTCTTCGGTGATAACTTTGGCATCTGTAATATATGCCAGTGCACCTATCCTAAAGCCCCAAATGGGCAAATTTTTGTGGTGGACTCGGATAGGTACAACAGTTAGACCTTCGACCTCAAAGGCATCATACTCGATGAGATGAACCTCAAAGTTAGGGATTTCCTGGTACGAGGTCTTCGTAAACAGATAAGTAAATTCTCGCTCAAGGTGTGCAACCACGCGGGCACCAGCGTAAAGGGGTATCGACTTTTCTTGTCGGTAAATAATACTTCTCATGTCACCAAGCCCTCCGGTGTGGTCTCTATGCTCGTGGGTTAATAAGAGTGCGTCGAGCTGCTCTATTTTTGCTCGAAGCAGCTGATGCCTTAGATCAGGCCCTGAATCAATAAGTATGCTTTTCCCGCGATTAATAAAGTGTATGGAACTTCTGAGCCGTTTGTCTTTAGGGTCAGGTGATTGGCAAGAAGAGCACGAACAGGCAATAACAGGGACTCCTTGTGATGCTCCTGTACCAAGAAAGGTAATTGTCAAGATCCGTTATTTTTGGGGGTTGCTAGCTCACAGTGTCTCTCCACTGTTACCATATATTGGTCTTCGGCACCATAATACGTGCTAAAGGTAAATCCATCCGGGGTCAGTTTACCCATCTGCACTACAACAACAGAAGAAACGTATCAGTTGGCGTAAGATCCTACTACAAAGTTTATCAGCTTTTTATTTTCTGTATTCTCTATTAACTTCACGGCAGTTTGCAGGTAGATCGATTCCGTAGCTCAGTTGGCAGAGCATCTCCCTTTTAAGGAGAGGGTCCTGGGTTCGAGCCCCAGCGGGGTCACTCCTAGGGCATTCGTCGCGCAGAGGAATAGTAGCGGGGGCTCTTGTATCTATCGTGTATCTACCGTGTTGCGTGCTTCTGGTATCAGCAACATAGCCTATTACCTGCGCGTTGTTTACTTTCGTCTGCGGTCAGAAAACCTCCCGCAGTCTTCAGATCCCATTTACTTCTCTGAGCTAGCTATAATCACCGCCGCAACGGCGTCTCCCGTAACATTAGTAACGGTTCTGCACATATCTAAAATTCTGTCAGGTGCTAAGATCAGAGCCAATCCTGCTGCAGGTATACCAAGTGCTTGTAATAATATCATAGTCGTCACCATAGCACCGCCAGGCACCCCTGCTACGCCAACAGAAGAAATGACCACATTAGCAACGATGATCAGTTGCGCTGTAGTGGACAGCTCTATCCCCAACGCCTGCGCAATAAAAACGATCGCTATCCCCTGATAGAGGGCCGTTCCATCCATGTTGACGGTGGCACCTAGCGGCAATACAAATCCGCTAATCTCTTCGGAAATTCCTAGATGTTTTTCTACTCTCTCCATGGTGGCTGGAAGAGTGGCTGAGCTGGAGCTCGTAGTAAACGCTACTAACTGTGCGGGGTAGATGCCTTTGAAGAATTGGACGTAACTCATCCTGGTAAAGAGCCTTAGCATAATGGGATAGACAACAAAGGTCATGCATACTAGACCAAGTACGACAGTAACGACATACCACAAAAGTGCATAGAGTATCTCAAAAATTTCGCTAGGCTTGCTATCTCCCACCACTTCCACCAATAAAGACGCTACCAATGAAAAAACACCAATAGGGGCTAAATTCATGATAAACCGGATCAACTCTATGATTGCGTCGTTGATGCCTTCGAAGAACAGCACAACCGGCCTACTTTTTCTGGGTGGGATTCTTAGTAGAGCTATGCCAAGCATAATCGCAACCAGTACCACTTGGAGCAGATGCTCGTTTTTACTCATGCTGGCTACTAGATTTTCGGGAATAAGGTCTACAAAAATTTGCAGTGGTGCATTTTGGTTTTGTATCGCTTGTACGGTCTCCCCACGCTGTTCCGCTTCACTAGCATAGAGAGTCATGAGGCGGTCTCTGGTTTGCCCAGCGATGACCTTGCCAGGCTCGATTAGATTGGCAATTGTTAATCCCAGTACGACGGCCAAAATGGTGGTGGCGGTGTAAATGAAGAAGGTTTTCCCTCCAATTCTGGAAAGTTTTGTCACATCTTCAATACTAGTAACACCAACCACCAGCGAGACAAAGACGAGTGGAATAGCAACCATTTTCAAACTGTTTAAGAAAACTGTGCCAAAAGGTTTGATATAGTTAGTAGTCAAAGAGGTAGACCAACCTAACTTTACGCTTAGTAGGGCAAATGCAAGTCCCGAAGCCATCCCTATCAAAATCTGAATGTGTAAAGCAATCTTTCTCATCTTTACTCTGTTTTTATCATTGATTGCTGAAGTACAGCGGAGCCTACGCTCCAATTCCTTATCCTTTGCTGGGTATTTTGGGGGGTGCTGGGTAACAAGGAACTTGTCCACGGCTGAAGGGTATTTCGGAGGACATACCACCCAACTGGGTACGTACAAAAGTCAACCTACCAGAATAGCTCGGCCTAGCACAATGGATGATCTTCTCAGAAAATGGGCATGATGCGAGGAATCTATAAAATCTAGAGCTGGTCCCTATTCCTCTAGAACAGTAGCTTCATCGGGGTAATGATACATAACCTTTCCAGCCAAAAACTCTTCTGTAGAGATGATAATAGGTTTAGGCTGTTTTTCATAGAACTTAGAAATTTCTATGTGCTCTTTATTTTCAGACAATTCCTCTGAGTTGTCTGCCTGGGAAACAAACTCAACAAGTTTAGCATCTAACTCGTCTTTGACTTTAGCAACGATTCGCTTTGCGTTTTTGGCAATCACCACGGTAGTCTCATAAATATTGCCTGTGGGCTCTACGAGTTCCACGAAATTTCTCGGAATCAAAACGGTACTATGCTTCATAGTCATTAGCGCTCTAGGGATTTTCAGGCTCATCGATGGAGGATAAATCTTTGTACATTGCCCTTACTGTCAGGGCATACTCGCTGTCAGGGTAGTGATTTAAAAATTCTTGACAGTACTTGATGGCGACACGCCACAGTTTCTTTTGATCGGCCCCCTCTTTTTTAAAGTGCCTGTATTGCGCATTAGCTTTAACATACGAAGCCTCTTCGTCATAAACGGAACCAGGGAAGTCTTTTTGAAAATTGTTCAAGGTCACAACAGCTGCCCGGTAGTGGGTGAGCTGGTGGTAGAGTTTAGCACTGTTAAGCTCTTTAAGGGCAAGTTTTCTGTTGAGCGTTTCCAGTTGGACGCCCGCCTGCTCTACATGCTTCCCCTCAGGATAACAATCTAGGTAATCAAGTAGTGCATGGACTGCTTCTCGCGTGGACGTTTGGTCAAGCCTTACGTCGGGCGATCCCACATACAGTGCGTGACTCCGCATGTAAACGGCTTCCTCAACACGAGGATCTCCGAGAAATGTTTCACTAAAATAGTTGAAACGATCCGCACACTGTATGTATTTTTTCTGGTGAAAGTGGCAATAGGCACAATAAAAATGAACAGACGCCTCCTCCTTTTTTCCTCGCAGCAAGGGAAGAGCTTCTTCAAATAATCGCAACGCCTCGTAATAGTCTTTGGTTTCATAGTGCAGCACAGCCTCCTGATACTTCGTCAGCCCTGTGGAGACGCTACGCAAGGCGCAAGAGGACAAGAGGACTGGGATGATCAGTGAGAAAAGAAGACCCTTGGGAGACATAGGACACGAAAGTAGGGGATAGTAATTACTCTACCAAAATTCTATACAAGGAGGGATCAGTCTTCTTGTTTTTGATTGAGTTTAAATTTTTCGTAGGTCTTTCTCATACCATAACCGTGTGCTACTACTTCTTGTTTAGTAGGTCGTTCGTCAATTCTCCAATTGAAATGTTCCAGTTTCTTAATTGTTTCCTCAATTTTATTAGGGGGGTAAAATGCACCTGTTGGTTTGCGTCGAAATGTGATGTCAGCGATGGCTTCGCTTTCGATATTGATATGAATTTGACCACACCTCAGGTGGTTCATGCCTTGTAATTGCCCGTTTTCGGCTACAACGAAATAGATACTTTCTGCATTCCCATCTATCTCTATGGAGGTGATCTTGTTTTCTTTAAAAAAGGCGATCATGTTTCGCCCCTGCAGTTGGTTATAGTTCCCAAGAGCATCTTCAAAAGCTACAAAAGCACGGGTGTTCATATGCATTTCATGGAGTGTTTTTCTCTGGAGTGTAATATGTACAGCATCAGCAGTAAGCTGGTTGGTACCGCTCCAAAAGATGGGATCACCATAAAAGTGTATAGTTGCGTCAGCACCTTGGTAAACCATAGAGTCGGCCTTGCCTTGCAAATCTTCTTTATAAATCTTTACGTTATGGAAGGCACGTACCATAACATCATCGGCACTGTCTTGGGCTGACTTGTTTTTCGTAGCCACAAAAGTATCTGCAGATAAATACAGCGTGTCTTCTCCCAAACACTTCGTCATTAGTGCATTGCCATATACTTCGGCTGTACTTTCCTCCTTCTTATACTGTCCGTAATCACCCGAAATAATCGTATTATCCTCCACGACAATAAGCTTGACATTGCCAGTAGCGGTGTAAACCTCCTCTGCTTTGTCTGTCCTAATCAGGTCGCCATACAGTGTATACCCTTCTGTGTCTATCCTACTTTGTGTAAAGGTGCTCTGTTGATTGCTTGTGTTATACTCTCCTCCCTCATATGTCGTAAGTGTTTGTTTACCATCTTTGCTGGTAATTTTAGTAGTACCTGCGAACCGAGCGATCTTCGTGACGGTATTGTAGTGTAGAGAATCACATTGCAATGTATAATCTTCGTTGGTCAGGACTACCTTTTGGTCAAAGGTGGCTGTCTTTTCTAGGTCGTTATATTGCCCAGACTCGCTGGTCAGTACATTGGCTCCTTCTATGAGTTTACCTCCTTGCACGAAGTGGCCTTGCTTGGTCTCCATATCATAATCAAAATAGTCTGTGTAGAAAGTCGTAGTGCCCGACTCGTAAACTACGTGACCACGAAGTTTTGCTAAATGAGATCTTTCGTCATAGGTAAGACGATCTGCCACAATGGTAGAGCCATCTTCATGGGTAATTTTAACATGGCCTTGGGCCTCAATCAGTTCTTCTTTTTCATAATAAATGGCATTATCTGCCTGTATAATGCATTTCTCTAGGACCAATACAACCTCTCCCGTCAGCTTTTGGCAAGGTTCTCCGTGAATCATGTAACTCTCCAGCCGCTTGGCGCTCAAGTTAACTTTCATTTTGTCTTCGGCACGTGTCACCGTATAGACACTCAATAGTAGCACAAAAAGGTACCTATAGTGCCATTGCCTACGCATGCCATCAGGATGTTTTGTATTTGGTCGTTTTCTTATGTGTTGCCCCACTGTAGTATCTTGACAAACCAGCACAGTTTGTGGCTGTTGGTGATGGTGTTAGTGCTGTAGTATCCTTACTCAAACAACTACACCGGCTATATGTTCTCCAAAACTACACAATACCCACATGCTGCAAGCATTTCTTTCATTCATCCTTAAAAAAAATCTCTTACCACAAAATGGCCCTACACTTTTGGCAGTCAGTGGGGGTGTAGACTCTGTGGTGATGAGTTCCCTTTTTTACCAAGCGGGATTGAGCTTTGCTATGGCACACTGCAATTTCGGATTAAGAGGTGTGGTATCGGACCAAGACGAAGCATGGGTACGCGCGTTAGCCAAACAGTATAGCGTCAATTTTTACACTCATTCTTTTGATGTCCCCACTTATGCACGAGCCCAGGGCATATCTACGCAGATGGCCGCTAGAACACTGCGCTATGCCTGGTTTAAGACACTTTGTATGGAGCATGGCTTTACAAAGGTGGCTACCGCACACCACGTCAATGATAGCCTAGAAACTGTGCTGATGCACCTTACCAAGGGAACAGGCATTGCCGGCCTTCATGGTATTGTGCCTGCACAAGGCATGTATATTAGGCCTCTGCTTTTTGCTAAGAAAGTTGAAATTATTCAATATGCGCGAACAAAAGGGTTGGCCTGGCGAGAGGACAGTTCCAATCGCCAAGACAACTACCAAAGAAATCTGATTAGGCATCAAGTGATCCCTTGGCTCCAAAAGCTAAATCCTAATCTGGAGACTACCTTTGGACTAACTTTAGCACGGTTAACTCAAGTAGAAGCTGTGTTTAACGAACGGGTCGAGAGCGTCCGTCAACGAATATGCCGCTACCAAAATTCAGACTATTATGTGGCTATGCATACCATACGAGACCAGCCGTGGGCCTCAGTTGTCGTGTGGGAGTTACTCAAGTCTTTCGGGTTTAGCTTCACGCAAATCAATAATTTATTCGCCCGCAAACACCCCAGTGGCACCATGATTGCGTCAGCCAGCCATCGGCTTTATGTAGACCGAGGACATTGGATCATAACCCCCTGCGCCGCATCAAACTCCCAGTGCTACACAATCGATTTTACCACAAAAGATCTAGCTGTACCACCTCATCAGCTCCAGTGCACTCATCTACCCAGAGCCCAGTATGCGATAATAGCCAATAAAAAAGTGGCTGCCTTAGACGTATCTCTATTGAAGTTTCCCTTGGTCGTACGTAGATGGCAGCCAGGGGATGTATTCTACCCGTTGGGTATGCAGCAGCGAAAAAAATTGAGTGATTTTCTGATCGACAACAAGATACCCGTTCCCTTGAAAGCGCAGATATGGGTAGTGACTTCGAGTAATCAAATTGTGTGGGTACTAGGCTACAGAATCGATGACCGCTTCAAGGTCACAGCGAGTACACAGCAAGTGTATGAAATACGGCTCAAGAAGGCTCCTGGGAAGCCTTTAGGGTGAAATAATACTTTCCTTGCCACGCGTGTGAGTTGGGAGAGGCACAGGCAGTCGATGCACCGCTCGTTCGTCTTCATGAATGAAGAAAGCAGTTATTCCTTACGCTTTCGTCGGTGGCTGATGCGCAAAAGCCAACCTGCACATCACCATTGCTGTGGAATCAGCATTAGCATTATTACAATGCTTACTCACTACTACAGTAGCCAGGAGCATATGCCGTACAGGACAACCTGATGAGGAAGTGTTGATGCAGTACCTCGGTTAGACAACGTTTCTAATTCTTTCTGGAAACGGCGCTACAGCGCTTTCATTCATTCCAGAGTAATGCGTAGTTCAGTATCCACCCGGAAGACTACGTGTGCGTGTGTGGACACGTACTAAGGATTGCCCTAGGTGGCTATCTATTGGTCACTGTTTTGCTCCCCCCGCTTTATCCGTATGGTTTCCATTGCCGTGGACATACAACCAGTTAGCTATGTGATCTACTGTACAGTTTTTCAGCATACTTTTACAATCAAGTTGGGCACTCTCTTGATCAACACATGCGCAAAGTTCATTGATCTACCGGGTTTCTAGCTCCTACGTAGCATCAGTCAGGTTGACCTCTGAGGCATTGGCCAGCGACAGAATGGTAGGATCAAAGGAGATCTGCCGTTTCTCCCCCATTTACCCAAGTATGAGACACGGTCTGGTGTGTGTATGTCCCCTCCTTGCAGCGTCATCATACTAGGTCTCCCCGGGATGAACTTGAATACAGCACCCCTAACAGGACTAGTACTAAGAGTACTCTTGGCTGTTGC
>JALOLY010000018.1 GCA_025455725.1 Amoebophilaceae bacterium
GCATAATCTGTTTTGCTATAACCTCCTGCTACGACCTAACCCAGAAGTGCTACCTGATTTTATACCTGAATTCACCATTATCAATGTACCTGAGTTTCAGGCAGAACCCACTATCGACGGAACTCATCATTCTAATTTTACGATTATTAACTTCAGCAAGCGGGTGATTTTGATTGGTGGTACAGGCTATTCAGGTGAGATGAAAAAAGGAATATTCACTGTACTGAATTATTTACTTCCCCAACATCACCAGGTTTTTCCTATGCACTGCGCAGCTAACATAGGACCGCAAGGCGATACAGCCATTTTTTTTGGCCTATCTGGTACTGGAAAAACGACTCTCTCTGCCGATCCTAAGCGGCAGCTGATTGGTGATGATGAGCACGGGTGGTACGACCAAGGAATTTTTAATTTCGAGGGAGGCTGTTATGCTAAGACCATCGATCTGTCGCCAGAAAAAGAACCACAAATATTCCAAGCAATTAAGTTTGGAACTATTCTAGAAAACATGCGTTTTGTGGCAAGCACACGTAAAGTAGACTATGCCAATGCTACTGTCACAGAGAACACACGGAGTGCCTATCCCATCGAGTATATCCAAAATGCTATTAACCCTTCAGTGGGAGGGATTCCACAGCATATTTTTTTTCTGACATGCGATGCTCAGGGAATTTTTCCACCCATTGCTAAGCTAAGCAGAGGCCAAGCAATGTATCATTTTATAACAGGTTACACAGCCAAAGTCGCAGGTGCTGAAGTCGGGATTGAAGCCCCCCAAGCCGTTTTTTCTGCTTGCTTTGGCACTGCTTTCTTGCCTCTACACCCTACACAATATGCAGCCATGTTAGGCCAGAAAATGGAAGCCCATGCTGTGTCAGTATGGCTCGTCAACACGGGCTGGATAGGGGGGCCTTATGGTGTGGGGGAACGCATTCAATTAGTCCACACCCGTGCCCTGATTAATGCGGCACTGTCCGGTGCTTTAAATCATGTCGCTTACACAGAACATCCTATCTTTGGGATAGCCATGCCCACAACATGCCCAGGAGTACCCACAGCTCTGCTCAATCCTAGCAGCAGTTGGCAAGACGCAGATGCCCACACAGCTCAAACCTTTGCGCTAGCACAAGCCTTTGCTCATAATTTCGAGCAATATGAAGATTTCGCTGATCATGAAATCCGTTCTGGGGGGCCTAAGCTCAAGTGATTTTGGTGTATGATAACTCATGTATGACCAATTAGGTGCTCATTGTAGATGCGCAAGAAACTTCAACGTTTTGCTGACAATGCGAAACGCCGTAACGTCATTGAACTGAGCAAAGCAAGTCATACACACCTTCAAGGGAGATGGCGGGCGGATTACTTTAACAACAAGAATGATCTTGTTGTAGAACTGGGTTGTGGAAAGGGGGCGTATACCTTGGGTCTAGCACAGCAGTTCCCGTACAAAAACTTTGTGGGCGTAGATATTAAAGGTGCTAGGTTGTGGGTGGGCAGTAGTTATGCTCTGGCCCACGGGTTATGTCAAGTAGCTTTTTTGCGTACAAAAATTGAGCAATTAGACCAATGTTTTGCCCCTGGAGAAATAAGCGAGCTGCACATTCCGTTTCCAGACCCACGTCCTCGCGACCGGGACGAGAAGCATCGGCTTACGAGTCCCAGATTTCTAGCGCTTTATCGCCAGCTGATACAGCCTGGGGGTTACGTACATCTCAAAACAGATGATACAGGACTCTTCGCTTATACACTGGAAGTGCTCCGTGTACAGCCCATAAGTAGTTTGGTGTATACTGAGGACCTGTACCAATCTGAATGGCTTGCAGCACACTACGGCATCCAGACCGACTATGAGCGGAAATTTTTGGCTCAGGGTGCTGCTATCAAGTACTTACGTTTTTCATTCGACACAGTGGAGCCAACAGGGTAATTATAAAAGGTATGTAGGCGCCACATTACATATGCCTTACAAGTAGCATCTTCATTTGTATGCAGTGTGATATATGCGATACTCTTACGCTCCTGCCTTCCACCAGCTGTTAGGCAGCAAGTGTCTTTGTGTTAGCGTTTGGTCCGCTGCTATTAACAACTGACTAACTAGCACAGCCTAGGTATCTTGCCTTGACTGGTTCCCATAATCATAACGAGCATATAAAGTACACGGCTGCCCACTTGTGCATCCCAATCTGTATTCTCTCCAGGGGCTACTTCACACAAGTCGAAACCGATGATCTTTTTGCCTGCTTTTATAATACGCTCGAACAAGTGGCAAGACTCATCAAATTCAAGTCCCCCAGGTACAGGCATACCCGTGCTAGGACAGAGCCTAACATCCAGACCATCGATATCAAAACTGATGTAGATTTTTTCGGGTAAAGTATCGATGATAGTCGTACACATTTGATCCCAGGTAGCGCCTTGGAAGCGCTGTCTCTTGAAGTCACTATCGAAAAAAGGGAAAATACGGCCTTCTTCAGCAGCAATCATTTGAAGCTCTTGCAAAGCACAATGGCGTAGGCCTACTTGTACTAATCTGGTAACGTGTGGTAGTTGCAAGACATTATGCATAATCGAGGCATGAGAGTACTTAAAGCCCCGATAAGCTTGGCGGAGACCAGGATGCGCGTCGATCTGTAAGACACCAAAATTATTGTGAAACCCAGCGAGTGCTTCAATCAATCCTAACGGCACACTATGATCACCTCCTAATACGCCTACCAATTTGTCCTCCTTGAGATAGGCAGTGGCTTTAGATCTTACATCTTCTTTGAGTTGATGAGAGTAGTAGTTTATTTTTTCTATGGTGCTTTTTTTTAGGCTATATCTTTCAAATCCTGATTCCATGATATACGTATACCCTACTGTATGATGCCTCAGGGTGTCGCTCAGTGCCTTCCAGTCATGTTGTGGAATGGGGAGCATAGCGACGCCAAGCTCACGTACGGCTGAGGCTTCGTGCCAAATCATGTCTTTTAACTCATAGGATGCCTTAAGTATACTCTCGGGTCCCAAAGCAGTGCCTGAACGAGATGAGACAGTGGCCTCCCAGGGCACCGGAATGATGACGACAGATGCCTCTTCAATAGAACACGCTGTACCAAAAAGTTTTGTAGGTGTGTGGGTGGATAGTTTCATAAATCATTGATCCTTCTTCGTGAAAAGTTACGGCATCTTAAAGACTGACAAGTGACACAAGTTCGCAGGTCCTCTACCAAGGATGCTAGAAGACCTGAACCATTCCTAACTAGGGTATGTGTATGGCTGACAAAGTTGTAGTCTTTTGCAATAGCTTCAGGGGATATATTATAAGTTGCTCATAGCACGCCTGCGGGATGTTGATAACAGCTCTCATGCGGTAATGCTTTCACCCATGCTGCGCCAAGAATTTTTTCTCGTACTGGGTTGATCTTTACTAACATCATTGAGTTTATTGCCTGCCAAAAACTGTACCACTTGGTGGGATCCCCGCGTAGGGGTGATGATATCGGGAATCCCATCTAGGGTGTCGTGCTGCCTTCCTTAGTGCGCCAATATATTTGCATCAAACGCTCCGTGGTCTGGTTAGCGTTGGGGCAAAGCGTGCGGTGTTACTGCAAAGGGTTTCTGTCTACGGAATGTAATCCCTCGATAGTATGCGCTAACGCTGCCGAACAATCCTTCGGAAGGAGAATCTGAGCCCTCTCTTGAACGCCTGCAAGAGCTCCCCATCAAGAGAGTACACCAGTGATTGTTGCTCTATCAAAAAGAGGGGAGAACTGTCGTGCTCACAGTACACTAAAAAAATACGTGCAGTATCGGATACACAGACTTTGAGACTTTCAAACATCTAAAAGACAAATTGGCTTTGTATTTGTATAGTGACGAGGCAGTATCTCTCCGTAATGCCCAAAGGAGATGATACGCGCACACCCACAGCAAGCAATCTCGTTAAATTGGCAGGTGATTGCTGATGATGGCTGCGTATTCTTTTTGCCCCCTTTAGAGCTTTTTGCACGGCCTACACGTCACCAAGAATCCACAAGATACACCCTTTTCGATGCACTATTTTTTATGCTAACATTTTCTTAAAAAACAGATAAATAGTGTAAAAGTTTTCAAAAAGATCTGGAGTACGTCTATCCGCTACCTTGCATACATATCACACGTGTGTAAGTGGCGGCAAGCTAGTGTAGTCAATTTAGAACATTTTTCTGGTAGTTCGGTTGATCATATACCACATCATGTCACCTAGTAGAAATTGCTTGAGTTGGCTTGTATCTTTTTGTGTCAGTCTCTCTCTGCGGGAGTCTATTGCAAAGAGGCATCATGGCAACAGACTCCTGACATTGATGTTTGCATGGACAGCTTTGTAGACAGCATTTCTAAAAACACCGGCACTCATCGACCGTATTCGTACGACAAAAAGAATTACATAGCAACAAGGTGTCACTCTGTGATGAGCGAGGCGTGCATGAAACTATTTATTCATTGTTGTGGGTTGCTGTGCAACCGTTTTGTAGTCATAGAGAAAGCACAGATATTCGTGCAAAAGTTGATAAATGTCTAAATATCTTGTTATCGTGGAGTCTCCTGCCAAAGCCAAGACTATTGCAGGGTATTTGGGGACGGACTACCAAGTGGCCTCTTGTTATGGACATATCAGAGACCTACCCAAAAAAGGGAAGGCCATTGATGTTGCACACGGTTTTCAGCCTACTTACGAAGTCAGTCAAGACAAGCAGCATATTGTTACAGCCCTCAAAGCCTCTGCAAAGCAGGCAGACTGTGTTTACCTAGCCAGTGATGACGACCGTGAGGGCGAGTCTATTTCTTGGCATCTCAAAGAGGCACTAGAGCTCAATGATGCCAAGATTAAAAGGATTGTTTTTCGAGAGATTACCAAGTACGCCATTCTCAATGCCTTAAAAAATCCTAGAGGGATTGACTTAGCATTAGTTAACTCGCAACAAGCCAGGCGGGTACTAGACCGATTGGTGGGTTATGACCTGTCACCTATTCTGTGGAAGAAAGTCAAGCGCGGTCTCTCTGCTGGTCGCGTACAGTCAGTAGCCGTACGTATGATCGTAGAGCAAGAGCGTGCTATTTGTGCCTTCAAATCTGTGGCAAGCTTTGTTATCACTGCCCTTTTTGATTTGGGCGATGGTAAGTACCTCCAAGCAGAGCTACCAGAACGTTTTAAGACAGAAGCAGCTGCCCATCAATTTTTGGAATTATGCAAAAGTGCTACCTTTTCTATCAGTAACTTGGAGCAAAAGGCAGCTAAGAAGTCACCAGCACCTCCTTTTACAACCTCTACTTTACAACAAGAAGCCAGTAGAAAGCTCGGCTATTCGGTAACGCGCACCATGGTACTGGCTCAGCGCCTCTACGAAGCAGGTGAAATTTCTTACATGCGAACCGATTCGGTACACTTATCTCAAGAGGCTGTAGCAGGTGCACAACAGGAAATCCATACTACTTATGGTGCTGATTATTTTCAGTCCAGGACTTACAAAACGAAAACAACCGCAGCGCAAGAGGCCCATGAAGCCATTCGCCCTACGGATTTCTCCAAGAGGGTGGCAGGTGAAGACAGTGGAGCGCAGCGGCTCTATGCATTGATTTGGAAGCGGGCAATCGCTTCGCAAATGGCTGATGCACTACTAGAAAAGACAGTAGCTACGGTGGCTATCTCCACAGCGCCACACAGACTAGTAGCCAAAGGAGAAGTAATCAAATTCGAGGGATTTCTAAAAGTCTATGCAGCTACACAAGACGAAGACGATTTGTCTGAGAGCCAGGGTATGCTTCCTCCCCTGACCATAGGACAGAGACTAAAACTCGACTGTATGAAAGCTCGGGAGCGCTTTAGCAAGCCGCCTGCTCGGTACACAGAGGCTAGTTTGGTCAAGCAACTAGAAGAGCGAGGCATTGGCCGGCCTTCTACCTACGCACCCATTATCACTACCATCCAGAAAAGAGGCTACGTCGTCAAAGAAGACCGTGAAGGCCACGAGAGAAGCCACACAGTACTCACATTACAACAAGCAACCATCCAACGCACTAAGCATGTAGAGATCGCAGGCACAGAAAAGCAGAAATTGTTCCCTACAGACATCGCCATGGTTGTGAATGATTTTTTGGTGGCTCATTTTTCTGAAGTTACTGATTACGGCTTTACAGCCAAGATAGAAGAGGAGCTAGATATCATTGCTCAAGGCAGAAAAGAATGGAACGCCATGCTAGCTGAATTTTATGGAAACTTTCATCCTAAGGTAGAGCAAACAGCCCAGATAGACCGTTCCACCCTTGGTACCTCCCGGTTGCTCGGGCAAGTGCCTAATACGGGTCAGGCAGTCATTGTAAGGCTGGGGAAATATGGCCCTCTAGTACAAATAGGAGAAATAGAAGGAGAGACAGCGCCAAAGTTTGCCAGCCTACAAAAAAATCAGCGCATCGAAAGTATTACGCTAGAAGAAGCCTTGAAGCTTTTTGAACTACCCCGGGAAATCGGTTCCTTTGAAAATAGTCCAGTGGTGGTTAATACAGGTCGGTATGGCCCCTATGTCAAACACAACGAGAAATTTTACAGCCTGGGAAGAGAAGACGACCCACTCACCATAGATGTAAAAAGGGCAACGGAAATCATACAAGCCAAACGTAAAGCAGACGCCGAGAGGGTTATTAAATGGTTTGACAATTATCCAGACATACAGATTCTAAACGGCCGTTGGGGGCCCTACATCAAGGCAGGTCGCAAAAACGTAAAGATTCCTAAAGAAGTAGAGGATCCTAGCACACTCACCTTAGACGCTTGCTTAACATTGGTAGAAAATGCTCCCGCAAAAAAACAACGCGGCAAGAAAGAGTGACCCATTCCCCGGGTTTTTCTGTTTAACATAATATATGTTATATAACACATGCTGGAATCAATCAACGTACTGCTACGTAGCTACACATGTTAAAATACTTGCCCAACTTTTTTACTCTATTGAACCTTGCTAGTGGCAGCCTGGGCGCTATACTGGCCTTGAAGGGCAATTTGACAGGTGCAGCCTCGTGTATCTGGCTCGGAGCGTTTTTTGATTTTTTGGATGGTTGGCTGGCCCGAGTACTCGATGTCCGTTCGCCACTTGGTGGGCAACTAGACTCTCTGGCAGACCTTGTTACTTTTGGGTGCTTGCCTGCAAACATCATGTATGCACTACTCAGCGAACACACTACTTCACCTTACCTGCCTTTCACAGCCATAATCGTTACGGGCTTCTCTGCACTCAGACTTGCTCGGTTCAACGTCGATAACCGACAGAAAGATGTATTCTTGGGTCTGCCCGTCCCTGCCAATGGGATATTCATCGGTACACTTCCTCTGATCATTGCAGCCAATCGATGTACTTGGCTGACAAACTTGCTTGTTCAGCCCTACATCTTAGTTGTCTTGGTGATACTCACTTCCTGCTTGCTTGTAGCTAATATTAAACTTATGGCTTTTAAATTCGTCACTTATGCTTGGCACCCCAATCGATTTAAATACGGCTTCTTACTGACTGCTTCCTTGCTCGTACTTCTTTTCCGTGCTGAAGGGTTGGCATTGAGCATTGTACTCTACGTCTTAGTCTCTATTGTATCTGTATCAAGACAAGAGTAGTGATTTAGTTAAACAATGCGCTCCAATTATACTCCGTAACCTTAAGCTTCATGCTCGACAGAACCACACCCCCACCCGCCAGTACAATTGATTACCCACATTTCTCCTGGCCTGAGGCCTACCAACTCAAAGAGGGAATCCCACTATGGGTGCTCAATGCAGGAAAACAACCGATGATCAAGATAGAGTTGGTATGCGATGCGGGCTCGTGGTATGAGCCCCACAATGGAGTCGCCTATTTTACAGCTAGAATGCTCCAAGAAGGTACCCAACATAAGAGTGCTCAGGATATTGCCAGTTACGTAGATCAATATGGTGCCAGCCTACAGGTTCAGGTACAGCCCGATACGTGCTCTTTTATTCTAGTTACCTTATCTCAGTACCTAGATACCATGCTTGCTTTGCTAACAGAGGTACTCTTGGCTCCTACTTTTTCTGAGCAGCGCTTAGCGCATTTAAAGCACCTGATAATTCAGAAGCTCAAAGTAGATGCTCAAAAGAATAGCTATGTAGCACGTAAGAAATTTAAAGAGGTATTATTTGGCATCACACACCCCTATGGCAGGCAGCTTACTGAAACAGCCATCGCTGATATTACAACAACGCATCTCCAGCAGTACTACAGAGATCGGCTGTTGGCAGGGTGTCGCCTCTTGGTAAGTGGGCAAGTATACGAGCGCGACCTTTACACGATTCAACGTTACTTACAGCCGCTACCTGTGCAAGCTCCAGTTGCTTTGCCAGCTTTATGGCCTACACAGGGGCCTATCCAAGTGCATTGCCCCAAAGAAGGCAGCCTGCAAGCTGCCATCATCATGGGTAAGGTACTTTTGACACAAGATCATCCAGATTATTTGCCGCTCCTTGTCGTTAACGAACTTCTAGGTGGCTACTTTGGTTCGAGGCTCATGTGCAACATTCGAGAAGAAAAGGGCTACACATATGGAATTTTCTCCAGAATTGTTCCACTTCAGCGTGCCAGTTACTTATTGATAGCCACCGAAGTTATCCAGACTTTTGCCCAGGTTGTCTGCCAGGAAATTGAACGAGAAATCAAGACCTTGCAAACTATTCTTGTGCAAAAAGAAGAGTTGGAAGCACTTCGGAACCACATGCACGGGACATTTTTGTCAGAGGTTAATGATCCGTTTTCTATTATGGAAAAATTTAAGGACGTAAATATTCACGGGTTAGAAAAAGACCATTACAAGCAACTGGATGAAACCATTAGACGCATTAGTTCCCCTCAGATTATGGAATTGGCTAATGATTATCTATCCACAGATAGCTTGAGTCAGGTTACCGTAGGCTGAGTTTTTATGTGACGGCTCGATTTTTAGTTGCGCAATTGAAAAAGGTAATCTGTTGTACTAAACATCATGTATGTATTATATCAGCAAAGGCTAGCAACAGGTTGCTTTAGGACCCGCCACCAAAGAACTTCCCTTGGTGGTCGAACTACTTAGCGTAGCCCGCTTGCTTATTGCATAACAACAAAGAAGATACTACTTTTGTGACCTCGTTAGGCGAAGGCACCTTACCTTCTCAAGCACTTTTTAAAACATAGCCGTGGACCATATAAGTTACAAGACAAAGTCAGCTAATAGAGAGAGTGTTCAAAAAGAGTGGGTACTTGTGGACGCAGACGGGAAGACTTTAGGACGCTTGGCCAGCCGCGTGGCGGCGATGATAAGAGGTAAGCATAAACCCAGCTTTACACCACATGTGGACTGCGGAGACAACGTTGTCGTCATTAATGCTGACAAGGTCTGTCTGACAGGTGAGAAGTGGGATAAGAAGCAATATATCTCCCACACGGGCTATCCCGGTAGTCAAAAGGTGATCACACCCCGGAAACTCAAAGAAAAGTCACCCACACGCATGATGGAGCACGCAGTCAAAGGTATGATCCCGAAGAATAGGCTAGGCCGTAGAATTTTCCACAATCTTTTCGTGTATGCAGGCCCGACTCATGACCATGCAGCCCAGCAACCTAAAAGTGTTACGTTAAAAGACTAAAAGATGGAACAACTCAATGCCATAGGCAGAAGAAAGACCTCTGTAGCTAGGATTTATTTGACCAGTGGCAAAGGAGAAATCAAAGTCAACAGAAGATCCCTGGAAAACTACTTCCCCTCTGAGGTATTGAGAATGATAGTCCAGCAACCCTTGCATCAGGCAGAGGTTGCTGAGCATTATAGCATCCAGGTCAATGTTCGTGGCGGTGGTCTCAAAGGACAAGCAGAAGCAATACGCCTAGCTATAGCACGCGTGTTATGCCAAGTTAACGTTGAATACCGGCCTGGCTTAAAGCAGGCGGGATATCTCACTAGAGATCCGAGAATGGTTGAACGCAAAAAATACGGCCGGAGGAAAGCCAGGAAAAAATTCCAGTTCAGTAAACGTTAACCCCCACAAGTATCCTTTTGATGATTACGCTACAGCACAAAGATTTACTCAATGCAGGTGTGCATTTTGGCCACTTGACCAGCAAGTGGCACCCCAATATGGCGCCCTTCATCTTTATGGAACGTAATGGTATCCACATTATTGACCTAAATAAGACTCTCCTACAGCTCCAAGAAGCGACACATGCCCTCAAGGCTGTTGCAAGTGCTGGTAAGAGAATCTTATTTGTGGCAACAAAAAAGCAAGCCAAAGGGGTGGTCGAGCAAGAGGCAAGACGGCTAGGTATGCCCTACGTCACAGAAAGATGGCTGGGAGGTACACTAACCAACTTTGCAACGATTCGCAAGTTGTTGAAGAAAATGTCTTCATTTGATAAGTTGATGAAAGACACAGCCTACCAGAACATGGCCAAGAAAGAGCAGCTTATGATTGCCCGAGAAAAGGGAAAGCTGGAGCGACTGTTGCAGGGTATTGCCGACACGACTAGACTGCCTGCTGCGCTTTTTGTCGTGGATATTAAAAAGGAGCACATTGCCGTCAAAGAAGCACAAAGGCTTGGTATCCCTGTGTTTGCGATCACAGATACTAATACAAACCCCGAGTGGGTAGACTACCCTATCCCCAGCAATGACGATGCCTCACGTTCCATTGAACTGATTATCAAGACCGTTGGTAGTGCCATTGAAGAAGGCCTAGAAGAACGGCAAAGAATCAAAGAAGTAGATACCCTGGAGCAGATAGCAGCCAGCCGAGGATCCAGGGAGAGGAACGTTGAGAAGGTCATTTCTTCAGAAACTGCCGTACAGAAAACACGTACGGTAAGCAATGCTGCCAAGCCAGCAAGCAGAGTCACTAAGAAAGCAGAAACCCAGCAGGCTACGGGGGTAGGAAGACTCGTACATGCGAAAGAGGAACCGCAACCTAATAAGGAAACTACGACAGCCTAGGCCTCTTTGAGGCCTACGACTAAGGCTAAAAAGCAACCAGTACCGTGGTTGCTGTACAAGGAGAGATTAACAAAGTGTAGATCCTTAATCAACCACACCACCTACTCATGATTACCGCACAAGATATTAACCAACTGAGACAGCGAACAGGAGCTGGCATGATGGACTGCAAACAAGCCCTCACGGCAGCAGGGGGAGATTTTGAGCAGGCCATTGACATACTGAGGAAAAAAGGCCAGAAAGTATCAGCTTCGAGAGCTGATAGGACTACCACCGAGGGTATTGTGCTCACTAAGACAGATACTACGCATAGCTACGGCGTGATGCTCGCGTTGAGTTGTGAGACAGACTTTGTAGCCAAGAATGAAACCTTCCGACAACTAGGTCAAGCAATTTTAGAAGCCTCTTTTATACACAAGCCTACTACACTCACCGAACTCCTAGATCTTTCCACGGCAGGGGGGCTCTCCGTACAAGAAGAGATTACCGAATTAGTAGGTAAGATTGGTGAAAAGGTAACTGTTAGTGCTTACACTACCCTGAGCTGTGAGACGGTAGTTCCTTACATACACGTGGGCGATAGGCTAGGTGTCTTGGTAGGCCTTAAGGGTAGTTATGGCTCGCCGAAAGTGATCGAAGCTGGAAAAAATGTAGCTATGCAGATTGCTGCCATGAATCCTCTCGCTGTTGATAAAGACAGCGTAAGTGTTGAGATCGTAAATAGAGAGCTCGCCGTTGCTCAAGAACAAGCGCGTAATGAGGGCAAGCCCGACAGCATGCTTGATAAGATTTCCCAAGGTAGGCTCGATAAGTTTTTTAAAGAAAATACCCTACTTCATCAGCCTTTTGTTAAAAACAACAACCTTTCCATTGCAAAATACCTAGAAAGTGTATCGCCAGGCCTGACTGTAGTGGCATTTGAGAGAGTATCGGTCGCAGGCGTTTAAGGTGCTCTGAAGACGTTTTCAGCAGTGGTATAGTTGGTTGTCCTATACCGTATGCATAAGCTCTTCGATCTCTTCCGCCTCAATAGGTGTACTCGCCATGAGATCTTCTAGGCCATCCTCCCTCACTACAAAATTATTCTCTAGTCTTATTCCGAGGTTTTCCTCGCGAATGTAGATACCTGGCTCAATAGTCAGGACCATACCTGGCTCGAATTTTCTGTGCACATCTCCCGCGTCATGGGGGTCTAAGCCGATATGATGTGAGATGCCATGCATAAAGTACTTTTTGTAAGCGGGGTGCTCTGGACTTTGATTTTTGATATCTGTATGGTCTAGCAATCCTAAATCCAGCAGTTCCTGCTCCACCACAGCCCCTATTTGTTGGTCGTAGGTAACTAGGTCATTGCTCGAAACAAGTAGCTGTTGTGCTTGACGCATCACACGCAATACAGCTTCATATACAGCTCGTTGACGTTTTGTAAATCGTCCGTTAACAGGTATGATCCGAGTGAGATCTGCCTTATAATTGGCATACTCTGCCCCCACGTCCAATAAAATAGTCTCCCCAGCCTGGCAGGGTTTATTGTTGGAGATATAGTGGAGTACGCAAGCATTGGCACCTGAAGCCACAATAGGATCATAAGAAAAGCCTTTAGAGCCATGTCGGACAAATTCTCCTATCAATACTGCCTCTAGCTCATACTCCATGATACCAGGGCTTATACACGGCAATACCTTCCTAAAGCCCCTCTCAGTAATGCTACAGGCTTCTTTCATCAAGTTAATTTCTGGTTCTGACTTGATGGTTCTGAGGCGCTGCATGATGGGCGCTAGGCGATGATATCTGTGCAATGGATATTTTTGCTTGCACCACCCTGCAAACCGTACATCGCGTGTCTGTACTGCTAGTGCAGCCCTAGTATGCTCATTGGTGTTCAGGTAAACATGCTCAACCTGTCCCATCAAAGTATGGAATATGCTGGAAAAAGTATCGAGCCAATAAATATGGGCAATACCGGAAATATCACTGGCAATTTCTTTAGTGTGCTTCTGCCCTTCCCATACCATGATATGTGCATTGGTTTCTTTGACAAATAATAGCTCTTTCCACGCTTTTTGGGGCGCATCTGGATACAAAATCAAGATAGTTTCTTCTTGGTCAATCCCGGACAAATAGAATAAATCACTATTCTGTCGGAATGGCATGACACCATCGCCATTAGTGGGCATGAGATCATTGGCATTGAGCACTACGAGCGAGTTAGGCTTCAAATGTTGTGTGAGATTTTTCCTATTAGCAACAAAAAGGCTGGGATCAATTTGTTTGTAACGCATTATTTTTTGACTTCCGAAGTAAACGTCTTAGTTGTTAGTTGGGTAAATACCTTTTCGTCCACACATTATCTTCTTCCCTTGCTTGTAATATGTTAATTTTACGCCCATGGAGAGCTTTTTGGTTTCTGCTAGAAAGTATCGCCCTGCTACTTTCAATGATGTAGTAGGGCAGCCTCACGTTGCTACCACAATAAAGAATGCTATTCGCAATAACCAATTGGCACAAGCTTTCTTGTTTTGTGGCCCTAGAGGAGTAGGAAAGACAACTTGTGCCCGTATTTTGGCCAAAACTATTAACTGCCAACACGTCACAGCAGATATAGAACCCTGCAATAGCTGCATATCCTGTACTAGTTTCAATCATCATAGTTCCTTCAATATTTATGAACTTGATGCCGCTTCTAATAATTCCGTAGAAGACATCCGTTCCTTAGTAGAGCAGACTCGCTATTCCCCACAAGCAGGGCAATATAAAGTTTACATCATTGATGAGGTACACATGCTTTCCAATGCTGCGTTCAATGCCTTTCTAAAGACATTGGAAGAGCCTCCTAGCTATGCTATTTTTATCCTGGCCACTACGGAAAAACACAAAATTATTCCTACTATTCTTTCTCGGTGTCAGATATTTGACTTCCATCGGATACAGCCCCAAGACATCGTGCAGCAATTAAAGCGTATTGCCCAGCAGGAAGGTATTTCATACGAAGAAGAAGCACTGCATTTGATAAGTCAAAAATCCGATGGTGCGCTGCGAGACGCCCTTTCTGTTTTTGACTTAATCACCACTTTCACGTCAGGACAGGGAGTCACCATCCAGGCTACGCTAGAGCACCTCCATATTCTAGACTACACGTACTATTTCAAAATTACAGATGCTTGCCTACAATACAACCCTGGTGCGGCTCTGCTAAGCTATGACGAAATACTTAAGGAAGGATTTGATGGGCAACACTTTATCGCTGGCCTAAGCGAGCATTTCCGCAATTTGATGATGAGCCAGGACGCCTCCACCCTACCGCTGTTGGCAGTAGCAGATGATATAAAAAAGCAATACCAGATCCAAGCAGCACGAACAAGCCTAAGCTTCTTGTTCAGAGCCCTGCATATTACCAACCAGTGCGACTTACATTATAAAAACAGTGCTAACAAACGACTACACGTAGAGATGGCCCTAATAGAGCTGTCCCATATTCAGGAACCCAGCCAACCTGTAGAAACAATCGAGCACGAGCACACGCGCGCACCTAGCAATCCCCTAATTCCTACTCCTGCAGCCAAGCCTACTCCAGTAACGTCTCACAACAAGAGTATAAAGACAAATAGCAACGAAAGTGGTGGCACAACCGCTCGCACTATTCAAAAAGTACATACTTTCAAGGTGACAACGAAGCTTCCTCAAATTGATCAGCTTAAAAAAAGCCTTGGTCAGAAAGAGGAAACACCCTGTTTACAACCAACTTCTGGGAGCACTGTAGAGCAACTTCCCATAACACAACAGGCAGTAAGTCAACACTGGCACGCTTATGCCAGTAAGCTCAAGTCAGCTGGGAGAATGTCAGAGTATAGTCTACTGAATCAGAAGATTGTCTTAGAGGGTATCACAATCATAGTGAAGCTGGTAAATGTTGTACAGCAAGACATCTTGGCAGGAATCAAAGAGGACCTGATGGTGTATTTGCGCAAAGCCTTACGATGTCCGGCTCTTGACCTTCGGGGTGTCATGGCATCGCTAGAAAAGAATGTCAAACCTTACACAGCACAGGCAAGGTTCAAATATTTGACAGAAAGATACCCCGACGTGTGCATACTCCAAGAGAAGTTATCGCTAGAGGTGCAGGATTAGACACTTGGGATGTCAGTGAGTATAGCACTTACTTTTTGCCTAGATGGTTGGGCAAATATTCATAAGCAATGGGGATTTTAGCCGGTCTGATAAAGCGGAGCCATAGTACCTTGCCGGGCTGCAAGTCTACTTCTCTCTCTCTGCGCAGTCTATTCTTTAGCAGTAACGCTTTTTTCGTAATCCCATATTGCTGCGCAATACTCCACCAAGTTTCACCTGTTCGAACGATATGATAGTGAACACCCGCTTTGCTATGTTTGGGTCTATAGTAATATACCTGCCCAGGTGTTATCGGCTGACCGTTTGAAAGTTCATTAAACGTGAGAAATTGTTTCAAGGAAATATTACCTGCTTTAGCCAACGATGCTGGGTGGTCTCCTGCTGAGGCCACTACACCGGCAATGCTATTGATGGTAGTGATCTTGGTACTACATCTTTTGTTTTTTCGGACGGTAATTACAGGAAACGCTGTTGCTTTTTCCCAGTACTTAGCGTAGTCTATGCCGTGCTCTGTTGGCATACCTGCTTTGCGCGACTTGGCGTGGTATGCATACTGGTAGTGGGTCATAGGAACAACAGCAGAGCAGGTAGTATTTTGCGGTATGCGATAGTGCTTGAGCCATTTGTTATAATCTTGAATTTTCTTTTTATCTACGCCTACCTCCTTTGCAATTTCGCTCAAAGTCTTCCCGTGTACTTCCTGGTGTTCGTACAAGTAGAGCTCAGGATGACGGTCTTTACCAAGTACTGACTCAAAAGCGACTTTGTAAGCCAAGAAGTGAATGATATACAGGTGAGTGTTTTGCTCTATCTGCATTTTTTTAGCACCTAGGTAGCGCTTTTTAATAAATTTCCTGGCTCCTCCCCTACCTTCATTATAGGCTAACAAAGCATAAATCCAATTGTTGAACTCTTGGTTGTGTTGTTTCAGATATTTTGCGGCAGCGCGGGTTGCTGCGGCAATGTGCATCCGTTCGTCTACGTGTTGATCTATTTTCAAGCCTACTTCTCTGGCCGCTGGTTCTTTAAATTGCCAAAAGCCCACAGCATTAGCACTAGAAACTGCATCTGAAATGAGCGCACTCTCTTGCATAACGAGATACCTAAAATCTTTAGGTAGATTTTCTTCTTTGATGACTCTTTCTATGATAGGCAAGAAGAGATTGGCACGATCAAGAAGCTCCTGAAAGTGTTTTTTACTTTTCGTAAGGCTATCTACTTTTGCCTGAATCTGTACCCTTGCATCCTTTGTGACCTGTAGTGTCATACCTGCAAAAGACATTTTGGAGGGTACCTTCGGGGTAGTACTATGGGCTTGCACATTGAGTACAACACAAAAAAGAAGCAGGCAACGTTTCATTTTTTTCTCAGAATCATAAGTCCATCCCTAATAGGAAGTAGTACGTTGGCTACGCGCTGATCACGATGTACCTGAGCATTAAAATTCACGATGGCCTGCGTCCTTTTGTCTACAGGGTGATCTAGTACTTTACCGCCCCAAAAGCAATTATCAACAATGATAAAGCCTCCTGGTCTAACGCGATCAAAGACTAAATCATAGTAGCATTTATAGTTTTTTTTGTCCGCATCAATAAAGACTAGGTCAAAGATCTCATCAAGTTGTGGAATAACGTCAACTGCCTGCCCAATGTGGTACTGGACTTTGTGATCCACACCAGCTTGAACGAAATAGCCTCTTACTTGCATTTCTAAGGCAGCATTCTTATCAATCGTATGGAGAGTCCCTCCCGACCGCAGGCCTTCTGCTAAGCACAATGCCGAGTAGCCTGTGTAGGTACCTATTTCAAGAATACTAGTCGGCTGAAGCATGTGAGAGAAAGTGGCCAGCAGACGGCCCTGCAAGTGCCCAGAGAGCATTTGAGGCATGGGAACATGGGCGTGTGTATCTTGATGTATTTGTGCTAAAAGTGGGGACACTGCCTCGGTGTACTGTTCAGCATATATTTGAAGGACTTCATTAGGGTACTGCATCATATGCTAACCATTAGAAAAAAATACGCGATCGATGGAACAGAAGGTGCCAGGGCATCCTGTGTATAAAATTACTCTTTACTAGACTTTACAAGATATTTTGTAGCTGTTCTTTGA
>JALOLY010000019.1 GCA_025455725.1 Amoebophilaceae bacterium
CATCTTTGAAAGACGTCGCCAGCTTCATGATCTTAATTTCCTCGCTCGTAAAAGTGCCGGGACTGATAAAGTCAATTCCTTCGAAATAGATACGGTCCTTCTCTATGTGCAGCGTGGAGGCTTTGATTTTCTCCACGTGTTCTTCTGTGTATTTGTGCAGGTTCCACCACACATGGCTTTGGTATTGCCACCTACCATAAATAAATTCGGCAAGATCGATCGCGTACAGCGCTTCCCCCTGACAAAGGGGGAAGAAAAGCCCCAGGGCACCTAGAACAAGGAGCCATCTTTTAGTCATCATACCCATATAAGAATAACTTTTGTTCTGCTTCTCGTCTGTTCACCAACCCCTGAAGCTTCACCACCCTACCTTGTGTTATTATATCCATCTCCCTTGCTGCTCCTAAGAAATCTCCCGCGTTGAGCCTATTGATGAGTCTGGAGTTATGAAGACTTCCAGTGTTGTATACATAACTTACCAAGGCATCTAGTTGATGTTGCTTAAGAGGAACCTTAACATGCGCCTGAACGTCCTTAAGTGCTTTCTGAATGTCCTTGTCGAGTAGATCCAAAGCTTGGTCTTTGGTAACACCTTGACTAAATATTTCTCCTGGTAGTACCTCATGCCCATAACCAATCGTATCTCCACCGCGTCCTCCCACTTTGTATACTTTCTCACGAAACCCCTCATGTGCTGTGATAGCAACTACGCCCTTCTGGCTAACTTGCATCTGCTTGACGGGATACGCTTGAAACACTGGTTTGGCTTCTTTCTTACGATCAGCCTTATCAAGAGGCGGGAATGGAAATTCGTCTTCATCAGAAGAATAGCATACTTTTTCTCGAGATTCGTTACAGGCAACATCCATGCCCGCTGCTCTCAACACATTTTCTGTAGGTTGTAATTTTTCAATTAACTCACCGCGCATCGATCTTAATTCGTTCAACTGGGCCTTAGTCGCGCGTTGCCTCTGAAACGATTGACCCCACACCCATGGATCCACATCTGGCGCATCAACGCCCATCATATGTTTACGATACTCACGTTTAGTATCTTTTTTAAGTGCTTCTAATTGTTCCAGAATGGCCTGATCTTTTGATTGAAGCGTAAGACGTTCTGAGGGCTTTGCTTCCTGCCATTTTGCTATATACGCTTTGACACTCTCCTGTATTTGCTGCTCCCTTCCCGATATACTAGCGGGCATCTTACGATCTTCCTCTTCTTGGGCTTTTGAGATACTTACTGCCGAAGAGACGAAATGGCCTATGCTAGGCGCAACAGCTGATGACGCATCCCTACTTGCACTCGGTGCAGTCGCTGGAGTAGCCGGCACGTTGAAGATTTCATTTTTTTTGCGTAATCCTGATCTATTTACTGCCGAATCAATTTTTTGGTTACCCAGTTTAATAGCTGCATGACTCTCAACGTCGGGGGTAAATGTATTGACTGAAGTGGGCACAGCAGATATGTTTTCATTCCTGACTTCTTTATCCTGTTGTGCGCTTGCCGCCTGTGTACATGCTGCTGGTGTCTGTACTGCCGAAGGCGTCTCGCCGGTATTGGATCTAGCAGACACTTTGTGGGATTTTTCCTGATTTATGCGTTGTTTTTCTCGGTAGTTTGTTTCTTCAAACCTTGTTCCACATTCCTCTCGTTCACGGGCTGCTTCTTGCTTGATACGTTCCTCTTCTCCGCAATACATGGTATCTAATCCTTCTTTACGCCCCTCTAAATCACACGTGTTGCTAGATTCCCGTGCTCCCGTAAGTCGATCCTCCATCCAACGAAAGTGGGCTTGCTTGGAGAGTTCTTCTATTATATGTGTACGCGCTTTTTCCTCATGAAAAACAGTGTGATTGTGACTTTGGGAAGACTTGTGGTCATCTTGGCTACTTCGTCGAGGAGCTTGATGACGGTATTGCCTACCAGTACTATTGCGTGCAAATGAGGCGTGGGGGCTAGTGTAACATGGGAAGTTATAACCAGTGCCAAACGAAGTAGATTCTCTACTTTGGAATGACGACGTATCACCTGGGAATGCACTTGCACGTGATGATCGATGGGAACTTCGATCACAATTCCGTTCAAAATGTTCACTTGTCCTAAGCGGTTCATCAACCGTGGAAGTATTTGTGTTAGCTCCATGGGATGCATCCATGTTGGTACAGAATCCAGCAGCTCTAGAAGCGTTTGCGTTAGCTCTGTAGAAGGCGTCCATGTTTATACCCGATCCAGAAGTTCTAGGGGTATACGAATTAAATCCAGAGCTTACAGATGTGTCTACACGGGATCCATAATGCTGCGTTTCGCGCGCACGATGCATACTTTTATTCACTGCATCGCTAGCCATAGAATCTGTATAGCGATTGCTAGGCCCAAAATGTACTGTGCTTGAGGAAGGCTCTACTGATACAGTCAATAAATCCATGCTGGCGCCTCGACGATCATTGCGAGGATGATCGAAGTCTCTCCGGTCACTGCTTCCCACAGAATCGTCCGCCCCACTACTGGCGCTGTTGCCCCCTCCTCGTACTCCCAAGGTACCCACATACACCACTTTAGAAGCCCAAGTCAATTGGTCAGTTTTCAAAACATGGACCCAATACTTTTGCTGGTCAGGAGATTTAGCAGCTAGTTTTTGCAGAGCTTGTGTGGGACTTTGGTCTGGTGAAAAAACAACCGGGAGCATCTGCATACGACCCCACCCATCCTGTACCTTGGCTAGCCACACACCGGAGTGTGCTTCAAAGCATACATGATACCCTGTGGCAATAGGGTAGAACGATTTAGCAGAATCAGATACAAAGGGAACACGAGAAAGTGACTGGTGGATTGTGTCATCGGTTTTGAGTTTTGACACAGACTGTACCGGGTGCGCAGTACTTGTAAGAGATAGGTACGGCTGTTTTCTAAACTCAGAAGGTTCAACTAACGTGGGTGGTAGGGCAGCCCATTTCTGCTGGGCTTCATGTCGGACGTCTAAGGACGACTCGCCTGATACGGCATGTTGAAGCTGGGTAGCCACGTAGGTGGAAGCATATTTGAGGGACAACTCGGACCTTGACTGTACTAGGCGGATCGTAGGAACCATAGGTATTCGCGCAGCAACGAGAGCAGGAGGCCTAGAGCAAGTACCTCCGTGTACTGGGCCCGATAGGGCCTTAGAATGTGCATAGGGTGATATAGTAGCTAATGTAGACCATGCCTCACAAGAACCGTCGATCAGTGGTGCATTAATTTCTTGTGTGATAATCTTCTTTGTCTCTATCTGTTTGTTGATTGGTGTAAGGGGGAGGAAGTTTGTAGTAGTCTTGTTGATTTCATCCCCTAACTCGTCCGCATTGCCTGGTTCTACTATCCCCAGATTTGAATTACCACAACTTTGCAACAAAAGGACAAGGGGTAGTCCTATAAGTACATTTTTAATAAAAAAAGTATACATAGATAGTTTTTTTACTTTAAAAAATGAATTATGACATATATATGCTAATAAAATGAGTTCGCCAAAAAATTGGTAAAATAATTTCTCTTTAAGGACACATATGTCGTAGCTAATTAGGCAACATACCCCACTTTCAATACCCCCACTGGAGAGGGTACCTTCCGGTGGGGACAACCCTGTGCTGCTAGTGATCTAACACCCTTTAGACATCGACTGGGAGAAAAAGGCATAGAAAAACTGTTTGCACGCTTCATAGACCTGCATACCGATAAGGCCAAGAAATCTAAAGGGGTTATCGTAGACTCCACCGTACAAGAGAAGAACATCACTTTCTCTACAGACGCTAGACTTTACAGAGAAGTTATTGCGAAGTGTAATGCTATCGCCCAACAATAGGGGGGTCAACTAAACTAGGGCTATCGATTTGTAGCACACCGGCTTTGCTATGCCCAACGGTATACCCATCTACAGAAGCGTTCTAGACAAGACAAACAAGCCTTGAAGAAGCTAAAAATCACAACTAATCGCCAGGTACGGGACCTTCAGAGGCCCTGGAACAAGTTGGTCAGATCGAGGTGCTATACCTATCTATTAGGTCATGGAGCGTATCGTTAGCCAACTAAGAGACGATAAGCACAAGGTATACAGCCTCCATAACCCAGAGACAAACTGTAAAACTAAGGAGAGGGCAGAAGTAGGGGATTGTCTCCGTAGCTATTTTACCGGGAATGGGAAGTAGAGTAGTGGTAGGAATCACTAACTTCTTGGGCAACCTGCATGACCTGCATGACAGTAAAACCTTAGCGAATGCTTTAGATGCAGTAGCGTACTGGACAAGCCAACGGTATGCACGCGTGTTGGTAGACCAAGACTATCATAGTCACGAGATGTGTAGGGAATTCATCGGTGATCATGCCAGGCAAGAAAGCGCATGCCAGTGCTTATGCGCTTCTCAGACACAAGACCCTGTAGAGACTGAAGAGCAGCGAAAGAAGCAACCACAGGTTATCTAGAAAGTGATCACAGAGTTGGTATAAACTACCTCAAGGGGTCTATAAAAGCGACACCTTGTTGGAAGGCATAGGATTCGTCTTGATGCTGCTACTGAAAGGAGGAGCCGGTTATTTTTTTGTCTCGCTATTGGGAGCGTTAGCCTTGCTGAGTCTTCGTAGACAAAGGCACTTACATAAGACGTAGCAAGTGTGCGCAGCTGAGTTATCAAGACGCGACTAACTAGCCGCCAGGCATACCCTCCTCATTACATCATTAGTACCTCTCCCCTCTTGTGCACCAGAGCAACCCCCACGTCTTTACGAATACGTACCCCGGCCCTGCGTCACATGGTATCCTACGGTGCGCGCTCGGTCTGCCGAGGTGTCCGATGATCCCCTAGATTGACCACTGAATCCGTGCAGACTATTTACAACACTTTACGGTTGACGTATCCTATGCACCAAAAGAATCGTATGTTTCCGCTGCCGTGCCTACACTTCCATCACGTCTTTTTCCTTGGTGGCAAGCAGCTCATCGAGCTTAGTGATATAGGCATCGGTCAACTTCTGCACTTGCTCTTCTGCTGTTTTTATGGCGTCTTCAGAGACGCCTGCCGTCTGTAGCTGCCTCAAGTGGTCCTTGATATCCTTTCTCACACTACGTACTAAGACTTTCCCTTTCTCAGCCTCCGCTTTTACTTGCTTGACTAATTCCCTCCTTCGCTCCTCTGTGAAGGGCGGAATATTAATTCGAATCGTCTCCCCGTCATTTTGTGGTGTTAAAGGCAGTCTACTGTTAAAAATGGCCTTTTCTAGTTCAGGGATGAAACGCTTCTCCCAAGGTTTAATTAAAAGTGTCCTTGCATCAGGTGCACTGATAGAGGCTACTTGGTGAATGGGTGTCGCGTTACCATAATACATTACCGAAATACCATCCAACATGCTAGGCAATGCCCTGCCTACGCGAATTTTAGCAAACTCCCCCTGCGTACGCATGTACGCCTTTTCCATAGAACGAGTGGCTTGCTCTAAATACGCTTGAATCTGATCCATACCTAATTATGTTTTGGGGCAAGAGAACGCCCCGAAAGTATGTTAAAATGCGTTAAAAGTCTAGTTAGACGTTATGGCCCCTTAAAAATTCCTGAATTCCCATTGGTTTTTTACCTGCTAACTGTAAGGATTTGATGGCTAGCGGGGTATTGCACGTACCTACACACACGCTGTACTTCCCGTCTGAGTAGACCTCGCCAGGATCCAAGCGCGGCAGAGTAACTTCTGACTTTTCAACGGCTAGTATTTTGTAGGTTTGGCCATGGAAAGATGTCCAGGCAGCCGGGTACGGCGATAACCCCCTGATAAAGTTTCGAATAATTTCTGCATCCTGGCGCCAGTTGATTTGACAATCCTTCTTGTAAATCTTGGGCGCTTTTTTGCGTAGACTTTCCTGTGTAGTTATTTGAGACCTCTGGGTATGGTTTCTTTGTTCAATAGCCTGCACCGTTTTAAGAACTAACTGAGCACCCTTGTATTGGAGACGTTCATGCAAAGTGCCAGCCGTGTCGCAAGTGTCAATAGGCTCCTTTTCCTGAAAAAGAATAAGGCCAGTATCCATAGCTTGTTCTAAAAAGAAAGTAGTCACGCCAGTCTCTCGCTCACCATTGATAATAGCCCAATTGATAGGCGCAGCACCTCGGTATTGGGGTAACCATGAAGCGTGCAGGTTAAAAGTTCCTAGGGGTGGCATGGCCCATACCTCTTGGGGCAACATCCTAAAGGCGACAACTACTTGCAAATCTGCTTGGTAGATTTTTAATGCTTCTAGGAAAGAAGGTGCCTGCAAGCTAACAGGTTGCAGCACCGGAATATTATAGGCACTGGCAGCTACCTTGACAGGAGACGGCATCACCTTTCTGCCTCTTCCTCTCGGCTTATCTGGAGCAGTTACGACAGCAACTACCTCATAACCGTTGGCCAATAGCACTTCTAAGCTAGGCACCGCAAACGCTGGTGTTCCCATAAAAATAAGACGCATATTAGGCACAGGCATATAAGTGTTTAAGCGCTGCCGTGTCATGATACCACAAAACGGACAATAGTCCTTTTTCCGCCCTCATACTTCAACAAGGTACATCAGCTTGATGTGACTCTATTAACGCACCATCATGACATCTGAGTACTCTGTTAGGATACTCTTCGAGAAGGTTATAGTTATGTGTAGCCATTAAAACTGCAGTACCTCCCCGGTTGATTTCTAGAAAAAGGTCCAGGATACCACGTGCTACGCCAGGATCCAGATTGCCGGTAGGTTCATCAGCCAAAAGAATAAGCGGATCATTCAGCAAGGCGCGTGCAATCGTTACACGTTGCTGCTCCCCTCCTGAGAGTTGATGTGCCTTATTTTTACTAGCCCAGGCCAGGCCCACCTTCATCAACACGTCTGCTATTTTCTGCCGCATTGCTTTTTCTTTCTTCCATCCGGTTGCTTTGAGTACAAACCAGAGATTTTCCTCCACATTTCTATCTGTGAGCAGCTGAAAGTCTTGAAAAATGATCCCCAGCTTTCTACGTAAGAGAGGAATTTCAGATTTTTTAATCGCCCCCAGATCAAAATCGGCGACTCGTACCTCCCCCGCTTTGAGGGGAAGGTCTGCATACAAAGTCTTCAACAGAGAGGTCTTGCCGCTGCCTGTTTCCCCAACAAGGAAAGCAAACTCACCACGGTTGACAACAAAGTTTACACCTTGCAACACGGGCCGTAACCCATGAAAGACTGTGAGCTCCTTGGCATGAATAATAGCCCGGCTAGTCATCTCGTTTGACGATTGGGTGGCACGTCACTTGACCTTTGTGGAAGTTGAAGTCAACACAATTCAGTCAACAACAATAGGAAAGGCAAGCCAAGTATCGCACCGCTACAACTACCTGTCCTTGCTTCTCACCAGACCTGGGGAAATTCAGTAGGAGCTGGCCGCACTGGCTTGCCGCTGCTAAAGTAGGGAGGTTACACGAAACATTCAATGTAAGGTGTGAAGTCCTGTGTGGTACGCGTGTCGCGGAGTACCATGACACCAGACAATACTTACAACACTTATTCTCAACACATGGGTGGTGAACTTATCTCTGCTTGGATCCATATAACACCGTAAACAGTGTACAAACACCGCTTTTTCATTTCAAAAATTCAGTATAGCTTTGCAGGAGAGTGTCTGTTAATTGTCCGGTAGTGTAACTGGCAACACGTCTGGTTTTGGTCCAGAAGAGTCTAGGTTCGAGCCCTAGCCGGACAACGTACGTTGAAGGAGGCTTCTCTGGCCTACAAGCGGTGAAACGCCCGCTGGTTTGCAGTTAGCCAGGTGGTCCGTGAGCAAAGTGTGAGCGCGCACATAAACTACACGCTGTCTCCCTAAGCTTTCTTGACTTGCTGTGACAATTGCGCAGGCTCGTTCGGCAAAGGAGCAAGAGAGTGGGGCGTACAACCAGACAACACGTGAACCGGTGTACATTTACCATCGGGGCTAGGCTGCAAGCGGGCGTTGCGAGGTTGATGGCATAGAGCGTATGTGGCCCTCAGATGGGAACTCACACAAGTAAAAGTGCACAAGGCAGAAATGCTTGCAGCCAGCCAGGAAAAAGACAGCCTAGGAGAAAAATCGGAACTGCACAAAACAAACCTCGTCAAGGGGGCAATGGCCAATTGGTACTATTGAAAAACTAGACCGCCCAACTAGACTCCTAAGAGTAATAACCGATCGCACAGACGCTCAAAAAGCTCGGTATAGAGCAGAGTAGCAGCGTGGCGGTTACATGGGTACCGCCTACCTGAGCCCACTTACGAAAAAGATTTGAATTATCTCCAGCCGTCGGTCGTATCGAGCGCAATGATGCATGACTCCGTGGAAAGCTAACTGCGTTACAGACCACATTGAGTACCTGGCTAACAGCAATGCTAGCAACCCTATTTTATCGCGGTATAATCCTTGCTAAAAGGGGGCCTTGGGGGCGGGTTTTTATGGGCTCAAAGCCATGAGAAATAGCCAGGGCATAGACGTATGTAATGGTATAAAGCTTCACAGCATCCATGACTGCTCACATTGTCGCACCAGCAGATAGGTCCCACGCCGTACTCCAATGCGCTTAATTTTACGTCCCCAACCTTGTACCCTCACTTCTGGGAACATAAAGGGGCATAAAATGATGCAAGCATACCTTCTGGACTGGTGTAACCGTTGGGGTGGAAGAAAGTATTGAGGGCTGTCACCCATCAAAAGATAAGACTACTTTATTTTTTAGAGGAATCACGTTTATTCTCTAAATTGCGTCGTATAGACTAGTACATCACATCGTAAATAGCTATGAATCTCATAGGTCTCGTACTTTTTCTAGTTAGCGTAACGGTTGGTGGCATACTCAAGAGTAAGCTGGCAGTCTACTCGAAAACCAGGCTCCGGGCAAATTTGTCAGGTGCTGAAATGGCAGACAGAATGCTACATGATTATGGGATTGGGCACGTAAAGATCACTTGCACACGCGGATATCTGACTGATCACTACAATCCCTTGACCCAGACAGTGAACCTAAGCGATCAGGTGTATCATGGGAGAAATGCAGCAGCAGCAGCAATAGCAGCCCATGAGTGTGGGCATGCTGTCCAGCATGCCCAGGGATATGTTTTTTTACGCTTCCGCTCTGCCATGGTGCCTGTGCTTACGGCCACAGCGCGCTTCATCCCCTTGTTCATCGTGTTGGGCATCTTTCTTGTCAATACTACCTTGATTCCCCTTACAGTCGGGGTAGCATTATTTACGCTCACCACCTTGTTTAGCTTTGTTACGCTCCCTGTAGAGTTTGATGCTAGTAGAAGGGCATTGGCTTGGATAGATAACCAAAGGGTAGTAACAAGTCAAGAGCGCCAAATGGCCAAGGATGCTTTGTGGTGGGCGGCTATGACTTACGTAGTAGCAGCCTTAGGTTCTTTGGCACAACTGCTACATCTGCTCCACATCCTCGGGGAAAGAAAGAGATAAGCTCAGAAGATTGAGTACTCTGCTATACGTAAGGAGTGCATACAGGGATCCTGACACTCTGTTTGTATCCGGTCTTATCACGCCATGTGCGTATTGATTTATGGAGTCGTATGCTTCCCTAAACTCAGAGAAAGACGAAGCACTCGTGGCTTTTGGTCAACTTCTGGTCATCACGGACGAACTGCGAGAAAAATGTCCATGGGATCAGAAACAGACCATGAAGAGCTTACGACATTTGACCATTGAGGAAGTGTTTGAACTTTCCGAGGCCATTATGGGGGGAGAGATGGAGCACATCAAAGAAGAACTAGGGGATCTGCTACTTCACATTGTACTTTATGCACGTATTGCATCTGAGCAACATTCTTTTTCAATCAACCAAGTCATACAAGCACTTTGCAAAAAGTTGATCCATCGCCACCCCCACATTTACGGTCAAGAGAAGGCCGAAGATGCGCAATCAGTAAAGAAGAATTGGGAAAAGCGCAAGCTGCAGGAGAAAGGAAAGCAATCCCTAGTAGGTGGGGTCCCGCGCACACTTCCCAGCCTTATCAAGGCGATGCGTATACAAGAAAAAGCGTACGCAATTGGTTTGGACTGGCAAGACAAGGCGACTGCGTGGCAAAAAATACAGGGGGCCGTACAAGCATTAACACAGGAACACAGCCAGCGTGCCTCAATACCAACACAACAGCAAAAAGTACAGGAAGAATTTGGAGAGCTGCTCTTCTTGTTGGTAACCCATGCAAAATTCATGGCAATAGACCCAGAAGAAGCACTGGAAAAAGCCAATAAGAGGTTTATCAACCAGTTACAGTACGTGGAGCAGCGAGCCTCCCAACAAAACAAGCCTATTACCCAATTATCAACCGAAGAGTTGAGGCACTACTGGGAAGAAGCCAAGCAGCAGCCCGACTTGCAATAGGAGACTTCTGCAAGGCCCAATAAATGCTCTTTGAAAGTTGAGAACACCACTCTCCAGTATCTTCAAGTATGCTACATTGCGCTGCTGATGTATTGTGCAACTACCCAGTAGTCTTTCCTGATAGAATGGTCAAAGCGCCGACAACCTGGTAAAATTGTGTATTACCGCTTCTGGTGATGACCCGACCCGGCACTGGCAGCAACTAGCACCCTCCCATATGGGACCTCGTGCTCTAGGTCTAACCCTATTTCTGTTGGCACAGTTGCTTGTTGATGCTTTTGCGTAAAAACCATCAGGTATTGTTGTTGCTCCTGTTTAGGGCGTTCGCCTGTTCCATACCCCCCTACTAGCTAGCAGAGATAAGTGTCGTCCTTGGATTGTCCTACCTCTAGTTTCACTACATCATGGAGCCAAACAACACAACTATCTGTCTGCCAGGATGCTAGCTCCTTGAAGTAGGTGCTGCCTGGTGAAGAGAAATGTTCTCTTTTTTGCTAGAGGAACACTTGAACATCCTAGAAGACTACATGCGGATCTTCCTAGGGCTTGCAAAAGGGAAGCTTTACTGGGGAGGGGTATCTGCCACGGCTTCCTGCGGCACTAGCATACTATACGACTGATGCCCGCGATCTTCTCCATCACAATTCCCCCGTAGCTGTAAGACCGGGGAAGTCGGGGCGGCAGGACTCGAACCTGCGACCTCCTGCTCCCAAAGCAGGCGCGATAACCGGACTACGCTACGCCCCGAGTACAACTGAAAAGTCCCGTAATTGCCTACCAACAAATAAAAGAACCGGCCGAATATACACATAATCAGGCGAACAAACTTGAAGCGCACCAGTTGTAATTTGGACGCTACAACCTGCTGATTATGTTCTCCTAGACTTCATTGCCAGTGATGAGCAGTGCACACATACACCATCTAAACCGGATATATACCACACCTACGATCTTCATGCTGCAATTTGAAGAACTTCCTAACAATGCCTGAAGTACCCCTTTATGCTTCTTATAAACGACAATAGGAAGGAGGATGTAGCACGCTGGTGTCTAAAGATTGGCAGACGGCCCTGGTGTGGCTCTGCGGAGAGGGGGGGATTCGAACCCCCGGTACAAAAGAGCACGGCAGTTTAGCAAACTGCTGGTTTAAGCCACTCACCCACCTCTCCTCTAGGAACACGCCGAATATAACATGGCAAAACTCATATAAACAACCTTACAAAGATGGATTTCGATACCTGTGAACACCCCATGGGGGTAATACCCCTCATCAAGTGATTTTATATCTTCTTTAGCCACTCCTGTTTACAGCCAGGCCACCCTCTCACTTTGATGAGTTCATTGACACAAAAAAATACCCTACCATTGAACTTGTCAGGGACAATATATGGATGGGGCACCATAGTTTTGTCCTTTCTAGAATTGGCATGATCAGGAACATCTTCACCTTCTTTGGGCTCTCCAAAAATCCTTGAGGTCAGTAAATTGGTACGTTCCCACAGATATATCAGTCAATACGTACTGGATTGACAAGTTCACACCAGCCTATTATAAGTCTCGGATTCGGTCTTTATCATACCAAGACCTTTACATGGTAAACTTACGAAGTAGGACATATGCTAATAGCTCGATGCTGTTACCCATTGCTTAATAGGCACATGCCACTTCCAGATGATCCTTAAAAAAAGGGATAAGCCGACATGGTTATACGGAAATTTTTCTCGTCAACTATAAAAATTGTCCATGTAGATAACCCTAGGCCATGCAAAGGCTCCGCACCTCTGGGGCCCATCGTAGTCAGGCTCTAGATCAGACTAACACTGTACGCACACACCTTTTATTCACAAGGCGGACTCGGGGCGGCACCATTGTTGTGAAAAGATTCTCTTAGTCTATAGCAAACACTGATTTACAGGCAGAAGGTTCGCTATGAGTGCGTTAACCCTCACGTGCTGGTTTCTGCAGGCTTGTTTCATACTCATAGAAAAACCTGGCCTATACTCTGGTGGCATTATCCTTGACTACCAAATTGTGGCTTACGCATACCCCACCTCCTATGATAGGATTTCTCTTTGCGGTACCAGGTATAGCTTGCCAACGGCTATTGCACTAAGCGAACGGCCCACCATACAGAACAATTGAAACGTTTTCAAACTTCTCTTCTTCGGCACAGCCTCGTTGAGGCTCAAATTGATTACCTTCGACAGAAGGTTGAAAGTACCAGCGCGCAGCAGTAAGTGAGCGACACAGGAAAAAAAGCAGTGCCCCCCTACTCTAGGAACCACTAAAACCAATGATAACCGCAATTTGTAGCCCCAAGCAGCGCGTTGAGAAAAATAAAGCCCCCATCAAAAGTCTTTCCTTGATACGTTACCTGCAATTGCGACCTAAGGCAGTGTTGCAGCCTAGTCAGCAACTTTCTCTGCCCTAATAGTGCGTACTGTGCCTCTCTCCACCCTACTAATAGACTTGCACTACCTTCCAAGCTTGGAGTACTTTGCCTGCTTGTTCCCCCATCATACGATCCAGATAGAGACTCAGGAGTTTTATCAAAAGCAGACTTACCGAAACAGGTGCTACATCCTCACTTCTCAAAAGGTAGACTGTCTAACGGTACCGGTGCGTCAAAGTGGAAAGAAAACCCCATACAGAACAAAAGAGATAGACTACTGTCAACCATGGGAAGAACTACACTGGCGAGCAATTTGCGCAGCTTATGGCAAGGCACCATACTTCAAATATTTTTCAGAATACTTTCGTACTGTTTTGCTAAGACGATACACCTACTTATTCGACCTTAATCTGGCGTTGTTACAAACCTGTCTGCAGCTTCTGCAACTCGAAAAGAAGATTGAACTATCAAAACATGACGAAATAGGAGTGGCAAAGTATACAGCAGACGCTAGGCATAGCATCTTACCTCGTAATCGCCTGAGCCATAGAACTTATTGTCACACGGTTTGGTATCAGCAGGTATTTGGCAAAACATTTCAACCTAACTTGAGTATTATTGACCTGTTGTTCTGCCAGGGTCATAACGCCTACACCATTTTGCAGCAAGCCACGGCCAACGATATTACTAACAAAGAAAGGAGGTAACAATACCCTAAATTTCGGGGACTAGGCCGAAACTTATGATGCTACACGTGAGAGATACATGTAGAATGCGAGGCATTCATCCAAAAGTCCCCAGCTAAGCATACAAGGCGACCCCTAAAGCCAGTTCTGAATGACTTGGGAAGACCACGGAAGAAAGGAAATTAAAGCCGACCTATAGTTCAAAACGAGGAGGTTGGGTATACCGCCCTGTTGAGGCAACCAAAAACTATACGACAAGTTTTTTATCCAGAAGGTAACCCCAAAATAGTCCTGTAAGTCAAAAAAATAAGGACTGTGTAACATCACCTACTCTTGATCAACGCATGCACACAACACTCGACGCACCGATGTCTTCGGCCATCATCTTCCACCACTTTGATGCTTTATCCACCAAACAACGGGATCAGTTCGAACAAATAGGCCCCATCTACAAAGCCTGGAATGAAAAACTCAACTTAATCTCGCGTAAAGATATACATCACGTCTACCTCAAACATGTACTGCACGCTCTAAGCATTGCCAAAGTGGTCAACTTTGAGCCTGGCACTCAAGTGTTAGACGTGGGAACCGGAGGTGGTTTCCCAGGGATTCCTCTAGCCATCATGTGCCCACAAGCTCAGTTTTACCTTATCGACTCTATTGGAAAGAAGGTACGCACCGTGCGGCATATCGCAGAAGAATTAGGACTGACCAATGTAACTACCCAGCAAATCAGGGCAGAAAATGTAGAGGGGCAGTATGACTTTATCTTAGGCAGGGCAGTTACCAAACTGGTCTCCTTTCATGGTTGGATAAGATCCAAAATCTCCCCCCATCATCGGAACAGCATACCCAATGGTATCTTATACCTCCAAGGAAACATCACCACCCAACTACCCGTGCAACACCGTACCTATGCCCTCTGTAATTTCTTTAATGATCCATTCTTTGAGAGCAAACAGCTAGTTCATCTTTACACGCCATGACACCATCGTAATCGGGTAGCACTTGGCTTTTGAATTGATAGACTATATCATACTTCTTAGCTTGAAGGAACCACGCACTCTGTGTAATTTCGCTCGCGCTCAAGAAACCGACTTACTGTTCGAAGAACCGATTTGAAAAGATTATTCGCCTCCTTAATCATATCTCTCCTTGTCCTAGCCAGTGCCACGCGTCTCTACTACATGCACTGGTACGAGGAACGACAAACAGAGCAAATACTGCCTTACATCCCACAAAGTGCAGCACTAGTATATGAAGTAGCAGACTTTGGTAAGCAATGGAAGCGCTTTCAGCAGATGCCCATTGTCCAAAACCTCCAACAAGTTCCCGCTTTTTCAGCCATGCAAAAGCGTATTACCTTGCTTGATAACCTGGTAGCAACTCCTCAAATTTTAGATGAAGTGCCGTTAACTGTCTCTGTCCATGAGCTAGACGAAGAACACCTGGGTTATATCTTCTATTTCAATACACGTGACGAGGCTACAAAAGGGCTCTTGAAACATATCACGACTGGTACCAAGCAAAATAAAGCATACAGCGAAACGACTAGAGTGTATGCAGGATGCAAGCTTATGGAGCTCAGTAAGCAGGGAGCTGCGCAGCCCCTATCTTATATCAAGCACGACCAATACATTATCGCCAGTTACTCCCCTTTACTCATAGAAGACGTGGTGCGGGGAATAGCCAGCAAGCAACGGGTTAGGTTTCTATCTCTTAAAAAAACAGAAAATATACAGGGCAGTCTCTATATCAACCTCAGCCAGTTTCCCCAACTCTTACGTACTTTCGCCAGGCGTAACCAAATAGATGCCTGCAACACTGCACTGGCCGCGTTGACCACAGCCAGCCACCTCAACTTGAAACTAACCCATCATCACCTACTACTCGACGGAACTGTCACAACTCAAGAGGAATCCCCGTCGTACTTGACGAACAAGTTGAGAGACCAGACTGCTGGCGCTATGCTGTTAGCACCCTATTTGCCCGAAAGTACCGCCGTATTACAGCATTTTACTTTCAGCGATGCTGAACAGCTTATAGCCACACTACAACTACACAGATCGCTGCCTCGGGTAGACAAGGTACCGGAAGAGGGACATATCAGCCTACTTACCGGCATGCTTTATCCTTTGCTCCGAGGAGAAATAGGACACTGTGAGCTGGACACTGAACAAAGTCACCCAAAGGACCAGCTCGTCTTCATGAAAGTACACCATCCTAACACATTTATCGAAGCATTAGAGAGCTTAAACTTGCTCACCACGTTAGCTCCTAAAGAACTATATCAGCCTGCCGACACTTACCAACTGACGACCAACTATTTCCAGCATTGGTTACCAGGCCTACTCTTTCCCTCTTTCGAAGCCCACTATATTACTCAGATTGACGACTACATTGTGCTGGCCAACAGCCAAGCCGGCTTACAAACATGGTATACACAGTACCAACAAGGGCAAACTTGGGCCAACGTCCCTCAACAAAAGACATGGCTAGAGAGCACACTAGACCAAGCTCATTTTAGCCTATTTGTTAATCTTCGTAAAGTAGGTGATCGAATTGCGCATGCCTTTCATCCTATTTGGCAGCAGGTAGGCAAAGAGTACACTCACGTCTTCCAAAATTTTCGGTATGCCAGTCTACAGCTTCTTCACGAACACGACGCAGGTTGTTACATGAGCATCTTGCTCAACTACCAAGAAGACAACCATCCGCAAACAAGCCGAGCACAACATGCAGGGGCAACCCAGCAACCCATTTCCCCTAAAAAACTGACTTCTTCCAGCATTTTCCAAACAGAAGCACCTATCGTCAGTCGCCCCTGGCTAGTCAAAAGCCATCGAGGAAAAGGTTACCATACACTACTACAAGATGCCCTGCACCAATTGTACTTCCTGGACCCTGCTGGGAAGCTGCTGTGGAAGAAGTCCTTAGAAGGCCCCATTACTACCGACCTATTCGAAATAGACTATTATACGAATAACAAGACACAATACTTGTTTGCTACAAGTAACCAGCTCCATTTAATCGATTATTATGGCCACAACATAAGCAAATATCCACACTCATTGCATCAGGCCGGTCAGCTCACGCATCTCCATGTGGTAGATTATAACCATAACAAGAAGTATCGCTTCTTAGGTGCTACTACGCAAGGCAATATCTACCTGACAGACAAGTACTACAGGCCTTTACCTGCTTGGAATCCTCTACCCTTGGGAAAAGACTTTGCAGGCACTCCTTTTCATCTCAGAATTCGGGGGAAAGATTACTTCTTTGCGCTACAAACGAACGGAACGCTGCACGCACTTAATAGAAAGGGGCAGAGTTATCCTGGATTTCCTGTTAACTTAAACGCGCCTGT